>JAYELY010000121.1:0-3604 GCA_034717795.1 Caldifarciminota bacterium | reverse complement strand
GTAGCTATCCGCTCCAAAGCTGATAAACTAAAATGCGGGATACTCCTTCGACTCATTTTGTCCTTTTACGCGGTCGCTTCGAGTGCTTTATTAAACGACTGATTATTCATGCAGGGATGATAGGCTGTGAGAGTAGATTGTCAAGGAAAATCCAGAGAAAGAAATTATTAAAGGTCAGCCCTCAGGCTGACCTTACATTTCCCTCTTCCTATCTTTTTGCGTAAGCAAAAAAAAGGACTCAATTTGCGATCTTTTCTCCGCCAGGAGAAAAGGAGCGCTGGCTACCAGAAGTAACGGAGTCCGATTCCCACCCCAGGTGAGATGAACCGACGCGGGGCATAGTACTCCAAAGACTCGCCCCTCTCCATGTTGTAGACCCGAACCGGCATGGTGTAGTATCCGAATTGAATCTCGGGCGCCACCGAGATGCCGGAACTCTCTCCCAGCTTCAGAAGGGTAACATCAAGACCAACCAGTCCCACCGTGGAGATACCGGTCTGGGTACGCAGACGCTCCTCTTCCTGATACTCCTCGTCATCATCCTCCCACCACACTGTATAACGTTCCTTGAACCGCCAGGCTCCTGCGCCTAATCCCACATAGATGCTAAATCTCTCATGAGGATTGAAGAACTTGAGTAGCCGTAGTTCGCCTGCCACCGTGTATGTTGAATCTCCCATGTCGTACCAACCACGGCCTACGATCTCGGCACCCAGGCCGGATCTGGAAAGAAGACGGTAGGAGAACCCCTGCCCTGCCATGTCGGCCTGCATGCCTACCGCCTGCCCGGCAAAGCTTGAGACAACCAGTCCCAAGACGGCCAGAAACAAAATCGCTCTTAACTTATACATGGCTTCTCCCTACCAGTTGAAGCTGATGCCCGCACCGATATCAGGCAACGCAAAGTAGTGACCACTCTCCTTTTTCCACTCGTATATGTATTCTCCGTTATCATCATCAAAACCGATCCACTCCCTGTATCTGCGGTAATAGTTACGGTACTGGAAGCCGGAGTTGATCTCAACGCGCAAGCCTTTCAATGCCTTTGTCCATTCAAGTAAGTCGATCTCCTGGCTTATTATATCGAATGGCGCCACGGAAATTCCGGCGAAAAGCCTTCCGCCGAAATCCCGGCTTTGGCTGCCGTACCACCAGCTATCGTAGGTGTATCCACCGCCTATCCCGAAGAAAAGAGAGCTCCAGTTGTCGGGTAATCGCATAACTCCAATCCTGAGTCCCACGCTGCAGAAGCCTTCTCCCCCGTTATCCGCTTCATCATTGTTACTGAAGTAATACATCCCGAATCCGTGGGGGGCGATGAAGAGTGAGGAGTTCTCACCCACAGGAGCCCAGATGCGGAACTCCAATCCGCCGGAGATACCGTCCCCATGGATTCCCACACCAAAACGATAGCTTGCGCTTGCCAAAGCCGGCAAAAGACATACGCTCAATATGAGCGCTATACCCATCCTTCTAGACATGCACGCCTCCTTTTCAATAAGATAACTATAAGGCTGAACCTGGAAGTTGTCAATACCACATGCTCCTTTTAACCTGTGGTTAAAAGATCGCAATTTGAGCACCCCTTTCTTCTACGCAGAAGGACAGGAGCAATGACAACTCCCGGAGAAGCCATAGGGGTCCCCAACGAAACACCTCGTGTTTCTTTGGGGTAGGCTAAAACCTGAACCCGGTGGATAGCCCGAACTCAGGGTAGAAGACCTTGTCGTTCCCGTTTGGCCTGAAGAGGACGTTCCAGTCAAGACCGAGGCCGAACAGCCAGCTGAAGTGGGGGACCTTGACCGCCGCCACCTGGAGACCGAGGTTAAGCCGCATCCCCATGCGGCTCTCGTTTTCGAGGATCACTTTGATCGCTTCATCGGGGTTGTTGTAAAACTCGATGATGCGGGGGATATCCTTGCTGAGATCATTGACATACTGGTTCACCAGAGAGTCGCTAGCGGCAGGGATGAACCAGTTGTAGGTTAACTGCAGACCGAGAGGGAAGAGCACCCTGCCCTCGGCGGCTGTAAGTGTCTTCTGGACGCCCCAGGCGAACTGGGTGTGGAAGTAAGGCACGTCGGCAGTTGTATCAATCTGGGAAAAGGGAAGCGGATACCCCAGGTTCTCCAGGCTGTCTACAAGAACCGTTACCTCATAGTTCTTGTAATGGGTGACGATGTCGAGGGCAAAACCGATTGAGCGCTCGTCTTCGAGCGAGATGCCGGCATGGAAAAACCCGGGAGGCGGGATAGCGGGTCTGCTGCCCTCCACGTAAACGTGGGTGTTGGGATTCAGGTACGTACCCTGTGCAGGCTCCATGGCGTAAAGCCCTGCGCTGTAGCCTACCTCCAGCCCGAAGTGCCACGGGGCCGAGATGAGAACCAAGGATAAAGCAATAGCGTTCATAATCGCTCCCTCCGTGTTTGAAGAATTATACGGTGAATTATTTGGAGTGCAACAACCGTGTCGTTGCAACCTTCATTAGGATTCGTGGGGTCTCTGCGAAGCTGCGGAGCAGATTCGTGGGGTGTAAAATCCCCCCTCCCTTGTGGAGGGGGCTAGGGGGAGGGGAAAATAAATGCGAACCTGAAGGTTCACACTACATGCTGAGTAGGCGATCCTTCAGCGTAGCAATACTATTATTATTGAGATCATCGCCATAACAGCTAGTAACCCGATTGGGATCCAAAATAACCTCATTTGCTTACTTAATTGATCCACGCTAGAAGAGATAGAAATCAAAGCTTGCGTGAGATCGGATACAGACATAGTTTCTATAGTCCTTAGATAATCCCTGTCTATCTTAGGAATCTTTCTTTTCCTCTGTTCTTCCATAACGGAACCAGCAAAAGGTTCAACTGCTCTGGAAAGCCTATGGATCTCAATAGTGCAAAGCAGACTTTTGTAATCTATAAAAATGGAGCGGGCCGAAAGATTACAGAGGCCTAAAACCAACACACCATCCCACCCCGGATCTATCTGTAATCCTGAGAGAATAGCCAGTCCTTTCCTTCCGTAATAGCTACTTAAACCTATATGGCCTACATAATTATTTCCCAACCTAATTTTCTCAAGGGTAGTCACCAAAGCAAAACCGCCTGCTGGAATGGAGATGGATCCTTTTTTCTCCACGTCTAACTCGTTCATTGCCTCCTCTTCCAACTTGCTTTTGAGGCTCTTTAAGCTTATAGTCTTTGTAATTATTGCACGTTCGCCTAGCCTCATGTCATAGCTTGCGCCTTGGAGACATCCTTCATCAAAAGGATCAATTTCAATGTCACCTTTCTTTCTTGCCTCGTTGATTTCGCTGCCACTCAACAAACTCATGCCATGTCTCCTCTTTTAAAAGATTTTTACAGCCTCAAGCCAAGACCAAAACTCTACCGTATTTTCGTAAGGTAGCGTTGCGGTCTTCTGCAAAAATCCGACTGACATACTATAATTATAGGGTAATTACTTCAACTTGTCAAGGGCTTTGGAAACATTTGTCAATCGGGCCGACCTTAAGGTCGGCCCCTACGATTAAATCCGCGTAATCTGTGAACTCCGAAGGAGAAAACGACTCCCAGGAGTTCTCATCTGTGGATTTAAATGCTCCTTT
>JAYELY010000120.1:0-3612 GCA_034717795.1 Caldifarciminota bacterium | reverse complement strand
CCGCCATAATCCTGGGCTGGCGCTTCACACCCGCGCTTGCCGAACTCCTGATCCCCAAAATAGGCTCGGTTTTCTTCGGCAAGCTCCTGGCTTTCCTTGCAATCTTCATCGCGGTCATGATTGTTGCAGCGATCGTTGTCTTCCTTTTGAACAAGCTCTTTGACGCCATCCTTCTGGGATGGGCCAACAAGCTTGTGGGTTTCGTGTTGGGATTCGTTATCGGGACGTTCGTCGTTTGCGTGCTCATCTGGGTCTCGCTTCAGCTGTACCCTGAGCTTGCCGGTCTCTACACCCATACCCGGCTGGTCAGGCTGTTAGCCACTATCCTCCTTGTGTTCGCCCCGGGCGCAAGGAGCGCCCTTGTTCCTACACCTGCCTGATCCCTGCCTCGATAACCGCGCCCCCCGAGTGTGTAGATAGAGCAGGTTTCGCGGTAGACCCCAGATCGTCCTGCAAGATTGGCATTACGTAACCTCCTGGTCTCTCGTTGAAAACGAAAGTGCCGCGCAGCGAGAAGTCAACAGGTTTACGCCCCCCCTGCACGAACCGGCGGAAGAAAAGGGTAGGGGGGACCAGTTACCTCTTCACTCTGAACAGACAGGAGCGTTTTGGCTTCTGAGCCTGCGGCTGGACGATGTCTGCCGACACGACCGCGCCGGTGCTCAAGTTAACCAAAATTACCCCTCCCTTTGGCCTAAGCTCAAGGGACACCAGACTCCCGGCATCTGCAAGACGGCGGTAATGACTCTTCCCGAACCCCAGCCTTTCAAGGATCTCATCCACGGTGTAGTTGATATTTTCCCTGTCCGCGTAGCGCAAACCGGCAATCAGATCAATCGAGCGAATCCCGGCGTCCAGCCTGGTGAACACGAACCGCAGGGAAGAGTAGGCGACAAGGGTGTCTGCTTTTCTCACGATCGAGTCGCAGTGCAGAATCTCCTGAAGTGCGGCAGGGTTCGGGCTGTCCACCCAGCGCTCCTGGATAACCCCGGTAACGGTCGAGGTAAGGCTCGCTTCTTCGCACTCAAGGCGCAGCCTTCGCTCATAGGTTGTGCTGTCAATCCCCCCGGGCATGGGAATAAACCGCACCTCGCGCCTAACTACCTCAAAGTAAGGATACTCATAGGGAACGGTCTGGGCAATTAGAAGGAGAAGGAATTCCACTTTCCATATTAACCCTCCCTGACTAACTTGTCAAGTGGGGTTGTGCTCGAGGGAGTCCTCCGAGTCGTCGGGCGACGCAAGCTTGCAACATAAAGAAATCTAGATACTTGACAAAACTTGTTTTCAGCGTATATTTATCTGTTAACTTGTAAAAAGAGAGCGTCCCCTCCTGGGAGTGATCTTTTGGTCTAAACAAGGACGGTACATCTGAGGAGCAGAACCTTCTGGCAGAGTAGATCCTAAGTATGGGCTATAGGAGGCAAACAAGCCGAACTTAGGAGGAAACCTATGGCTAAGAAGGCCCTGTCTATTCCGGTCGCAATGGTCATGTTCGCGGCCCTCACCCTATCCCTCAACGCCCAACCAGTCAGCCTGCTCTCAGAGGAGTTCGAAGAATCCTTCCCCCCGGCTGGATGGAGTACTTCCACCTCTATCGGTCAGAACCAGTGGCTTCGCAACGACTACTGGGGCCGCCCCAACTATACCCCGGGCGGTAACGGTTACTGCGCAGACAATGACGACGACGGTGCAGGTCCTGGCGCTGCCAGGGTGGGCAACAACATCCTGCAGTCGCCAACGTTTGATGCGAGCGGCTATCAAACCATATGGCTTGCCTACGACGTGGACTGGTATCCGCAGGGTTTAGGCATGCTGGGCCGAGTGGAGGTCTACAACGGTTCGAGCTGGATTCCGGTGATGAGCCACCCCATGATGGGCCGCAAGACAACACGAGACAGCATCAACATCAGCACCCACGTAGCTGGAGTGATGAACGCCCGGGTTCGGTTCCTCTACACCGAACTCACCGGCGGCGTAAAATCGAACTGGTACGAGGTTGACGACGTGAACGTCTGGGGCTCAGACCCACCCGAACCGCTTGACCTTGTGATGGTGGAGATAATCCGGCCCAAAAACTGGGAACAGGGTGGAGTCCCCTTCGAACCGTCTTGCCGGATTTACAACAACCTCGACACTACTGCCCACGGCAAAGTCCTATGCAGGATCAGGGAATGGCTCTCCCAGGAGACAGTCTACGAGGATGTACACAATAACTATCCCCTCAATCCGGGCTACACCGTTGTTGGATTCAAGGCGTTCCTTCCTTTACCAAATAGCCTCTATAACGCATTCTTCGTGGTTGAACACCCTAACGACACGGACCCAACCAACAACCATATGGACAAAAACTTTACCACCTCCGAGTCGGACGTCACGCCGTACGAGATGCTTGCTCCGGAAACACCCGATCAGGTCGATCCGTTTGAGCCCTCCGCAAACTTCGCCGAACGTGCGAACAGGCTGACCCCCAATGTCACGATGCGCTGCCAGATAATGAACATCGAAGACGAAGAGGTAGTTTACAAAGACTCCATTGCTCCGTGCACCTTCGAGGTCTACGATACCGTGCTTGCGGTGTTCGACACGGCAGCTCTCGCTAACGGCACCTACGAGATCAGATTCTGGGCAACGGATGAGGACCTCTTCAACATAAGCAATCCTCCACTCGTGGACACCTTCAACTACACAACAGGAATCGCCGAGGCTCCGATAACCAGCCGATTCAGTCTTGATGCGGTAACGCCTAATCCCTGCGCCGATTTCACCGCGATACGCTTCACCCTGGGGCATACCACCAACGTCACCCTGCGCGTCTATGACGCGGCGGGCAACGTGGCGGCAACGCTTGCGGACGGTTCCCGCAACGCCGGCTGCCACTCGGTGAAATGGAACACTCACGATGTGGCTTCGGGTATCTACTTCCTAAAGCTTACGACACCTGAGTTCCGGGCCACCCAAAAGCTGCTGGTGCTGCATTAACCCAACGGATTTTAGCAAGGTAGGGGCACGGCATGCCGTGCCCCTACAATCTTTATTATCGGGGGCGGCGTGAGTTCGTCATCCTTGCTTCGGTCGATCGCGATGACTTCCTGTGCTATCGTATCCGAACGGACGAAAGCCTCCGTTCCACATTACTTTTGTCACTGCGAGGACGGTTGAGCTTGTGCCAGGCCGGACGAAGCTCCGAAGGACGACGCCTGCGGAGTTCCGTAGGATTCCGCTTGCGGAGCAATTTTACTTTGCATTTTGCAGTTTGACCGAAGGGCGAACGCAGGGAGCAAATGAGCGCGAAGACGCGTCAAAGGACTTGACAAACCCCGAATTTTGACTAAATTTAGTGTAGAGAGATGGTGGTGTTGAAGGACGGGCTAAATCGGGAGAGTGAGTGGGAAACTCAGTTTTCCGATTAGAAAAATTTGGGGAATAAACCAACTCCAAGCAAGGAGGAACATAATGACCAAGAAAGTCATAGGGATCGCGGCCGCGCTGGTTCTTTGTGCGGCCGTTGTGCCGCTCTTCGGCCAGTGGCAGGGCGAGACAAGGATCACCAACAACACCGGCTCATCATACATGCAGCATTACGGGGGCTGGGGCATCGCGGCTGACGCC
>JAYELY010000119.1:0-3615 GCA_034717795.1 Caldifarciminota bacterium | reverse complement strand
CCATGACCTTGCGAAGATCTGGAACCTGGATGTTGACAAGGGTCTGGGCTGCGTTGGGGTAATCGATCTTGAACGGCTTGTCCACTTTGTAGAGGAGCACCGACGGGCCATCATGATCCAAAAGAACCACATCGGGATAATAGTCCTTAGACTTTACTTCAAAGCCAAGTTTGTTACAGTAGAAGCGGATAGCCGCATCCATATCGGATACGTTGAACTGGATAACGCAGTATACTGCGACCCTCTAGGACTAGACACGGTGGATGTGTAGAGAAAAAGAAACATCTCGAAAAATACGGGAGCTGATAAACTCTAAAACCGAAAGGTGGGTTCAATGAAGGAGCATCTCTTTTTAGAGGAGAGAATCAAAGCGAGGGTGGAGGAGAGGAAAAAAGATCCCCGCTACCACGTGAATGTCTTCAAGGTGGACTTCGCTGAGGCTGTAGCTAGGCAGCTAGAAAAAACAAAAATTTCAAGAGCTGAACTGGCGAAGCGTTTAGGGTCTTCTCGGGCCTACGTAACCAAGATGCTTAATGAGGTTCTCTTGGCAGGACCTAATCTTACTATGGAGTCTATGGCGAAGCTGGCTTTCGCTTTGGGGGCCAAAATTGAGCCTCAATTCGTTCAACTCTCTCACGATTTTACCGAATCCAAATTTGCTTCCACTTGGTCTTCGCCTTCCGATTCAAAGATATCAGAGAGACTTAGCAGGTGTCCAAGTAGACCCGACAAGGATTACTCCAGCGAACCAGTTCTGAATGTGGTTTTCGTACCAGAACAGAGATTTGGAGAAAGAAAAAGAGAGGAAAAAAGTGAAGCGGTCGCCATTGCAAGTTGAAGATTACTTTCTCAGAGAACTCTCGTTTAAAGTCAATGAGGAATACGATAGCGAGAAGCCTGAAGATACATCGGGTGCAATTCAGTATATGATAGAAGTAAGGCAGCACAAAGATGATCCTCATAAATGGCAATGCATTCTAGGAGTGCGCTCAAATCCCGAAGAGCGGGTGAATTCTCCATACACCTTCACTATCATACTTGAGGGTTATTTTGAAGTAGACCCTAAAGTTTCCGAGGAAGAAGAAAGAGAAAAACTCGTTAATGCAAATACACCTGCGTTGCTTTACACTATTGCTCGAGAAATTCTTTCCTCCACGTCTGCCCGTGCACGATGGGGTCGCATCAATCTCCCTACTGTTTATTTCCCAGCGGTAACATCTGCCAAGAAGGTTAAGAAACCTGCGGCCAAGCGAGTAACCTCTACCAAGAAAAAGCAGAGAGCCGCAAAATAGCCGCATCGCGGTTGACAACGCGCCAATCTCTCCTATTATCAAGACCAACATCCTAAGGAGGAAATGTGATTGGAATCTGGATTCTTGTTGGAATCATAGCACTACTCGTGATTATCACAATCGCCGGCTACAACACACTTGTGGTCAAGCGCAACCGCACGCGCAACGCATGGCACCAGATTGACGTTCAGCTCAGAAGACGATACGATCTCATCCCAAATCTGGTGGAGACGGTCAAGGGGTACGCGGCGCACGAGCGCCAGACCCTGGAGAACGTCACCGTCGCCCGCAAGCTGGGCATGGACGCAAAGACCGTGCAGGACGCGGCCAAGGCAAACAACATGCTCTCAGAGACCTTAAAATCCCTGTTTGCGGTAGCTGAGGCCTACCCCGATCTGAAGGCCAACCAGAACTTTCTGGCTCTCCAGGAGGAGCTGCGCTCGACCGAGGAGAAGATAGCGTTCGCCCGCCAGTTCTACAACGACGCGACCATGGACTACAATACCGCGACCGAGAAGTTCCCGGGCATCATCTTCGCCTCGATCTTCGCCTTCCGCAGGTTCGAGTTCTGGGAGATACCCGAGGAAGCGGAGGCGGCGCGCGAGCCGGTCAAGGTAGAGTTCTAATTTCTGGCACCACCTGAACACCTAAACGTCGGGACGGAGCTATGAGACGCCGCACCCTTTACGGGATGATTGCCGCCAACCGCTGGCGGACGTTCGGGTTTATACTTCTCTTCGCCGTTATCCTGGCGCTGGTGGGCGGAGCGGTTATACGTTTCCTTCAGTACTACTACGGGGTTTACAGCCTGATCCCCTACGTCCTTTTTGGGTTCTTCATCGTCGGCTACAACATTATCTTCTTCTTTACCGCCAAGAAGCTGGCCCTTTTTGCCAACGGAGCGCGCAGGGCCGATCCTGCCGAATACAAGCGTCTTCACAACGTGGTAGAGGAGATGGCCATCGCGTCGGGTCAGCCCAAGCCCGAGGTTTACATTATCCACGATCCGGCTCCAAACGCTTTCGCCACAGGCCGCAATCCACGCAACGCGGCAATCGCGGTGACCACCGGTCTTTATGAGATGATGGACCGGGCCGAGCTTCAGGGTGTGGTCGCTCACGAGATGAGCCACATCCGCAACCACGACATCCTTTTAATGACCATTGTTGCCATCATGATCGGGCTGGTGGTTCTTGCGCGCGACTTGTTCTGGCGGTGGGGATTCTTCTTAGGGAGAGGCAGACGAAGGTCTTCAGGTAAGGGAGGAGGCTATCTGGCGCTTATCTGGCTGGCCATCGGCCTGGTTCTGGCCATACTTGCACCTTTAGCTGTTATGCTGATCCGGGCCGCAATCTCACGCCAGCGCGAGTACCTGGCCGACGCATCTGCTGCGATGATGACCCGCAACCCTGAAGGTCTGGCTAGAGCTTTGGAAAAGATCGGCTCAACCTTTCAGAAGATGCATCGAACCTCCACCGCCACCGCCCATCTCTTCATCTCCTCTCCGAAGTGTAAGGACAGGCCGGATCCCAAAAAGCCCCAAGCCAAGGTCAAGGTCAACCTTTTCTCCTCCCACCCGCCAATCCAGCTCAGGGTAGAACGTTTGCGCGGCCTGAACCTTTCGAGCCCCTACGCCCGGCAGTTCGAGTGGCCACGGACGGAAGGAAAGGAATCAATGGCTCCCTAGGAGTTTTGCCCAGGCTTGTCGATCCTTCAGGGTTGATCCGTATTTATCGAGAACTTGCCCCACATTAATCAAGAATTCCCTGCGGCCCTTTTCTCCCAGGAGAGCAAGGAGCACCGGAGCGAATTCGCCGAGGCTGAAGATATAGATGTTTTGGCCGCTTACGAACTCTTTTCGGATAAATCCCTCAACCTTTTGGATGTCCTCTATCCCCTTTTGGGCTAGGAAAAGTATCTCCGAGACGCTGTGAGAACGTACATCCGGCATCTTATCCTGTATCTGAGAGAACGTAAGAAGCCGATCCTTTACTTCTACAGCTAAAACGATCTCTCCATTTTTATTCCGGCATTCAATATCCGCAACAAGACCTGACGTTGTGTCCTACGGTATGAGATGCCATTTTTCACCATCGTAGCGGATTTTCCCCTCCCGCTTCAGGGCTTGTTGGGTGCTCCTTACATGATGCTTCCATTTTTTCCCGAAATGCATGCCATTAATTACACGATCGATTGAATCATCACAGAGGTCTGGGTGCAGGTTCTGTATTATTGGATGAAGATCAACGGTTCGCAGAGCACCCCTTTCGAGCACATACAAAATGGCTCGTTTGAAAACGCTTTGTGTTGACCGGCCATCGGC
>JAYELY010000118.1:0-3621 GCA_034717795.1 Caldifarciminota bacterium | reverse complement strand
AGTTACGCGCCATTCGCCACAACGCCTCGACATCCGAAGGATTCTCTTTCAAAACCTCCTCGCAGAGTTCGGCTGACCTTGAAAGATAGGTGGTATCCCTATGGCGATTGATGAAGTAGTAATCGGCATTTTCCAAACGCTCATCGGCCGCCCAAAGTGCGGAAAAGATCAAAAGGCTAAACACAAGGCTTCTTTTCATACGCTTTCCTTGATAGAGCGTTGAGTCTACGAAATGAACCTCGCAAGTCAAGTGCGAAAAAAAATCCCCGGCCGGGCGCAAGCCCGACCGGGATCCACTGACAGGCTTGGGGTCTTAGTTCAAGCTAGTTTTTGGTTTGCCTCCTTGAGGTTTGTTAATCTTCACGGATTTGCCGAAGGCAGATCGTTTCTATTTTTTTGGATTCTCCAGATCATCCACACCCACGAAGTCGTCTATGTCGTCAACGTAGGCGAATGCCTCGTAGTCTTCCTGCGGGATGTTGCAGCCGCACATCTGTTCGATGTCAGCGATAAGGGGTGGGGCGTCCTGTGGCCATGATTTCCCCCCCAGACCGTCCAGAAGGGTTTCGTCGGTTATAGACGCAGACGGAACGCCTGCCCATTCGGCAACCGCATTGTGGATGTCTTCTTCAGTGCAATCTGCAAAAAGAGGGCTTACCATAAGCCCAAAAAAAACGAGCGCGGCAAAAGCCAAAGCTACGCGCTTCATGTTATCCTCCTTGGGTTGTTAAGGGATTAGGTTTTTTAGTCTGTCAGGGAATTTGAGCGAGCCAACGCTCTGTCTCTTCCGCTTCCCTTGTCAGCCCCAAACGCACGTAGCCCTCCCTGGCTTGCACCAGTAGATCTTCAAGACCGGCTAGATCTAATCCGAGTTTCCTTATACTCTCTGTAAGGCTCTCATGCAACACGCGGAAACGGTCCTTGTTGTTGATCGCCTCGGCTTTCCTCAGGGCCTCCTGGTAGTAACCTTTCGCCTTATCCCATGCACCGCTGAAGGCCGCCTTCTCCGCAATGGTTATCTTAACCTTGCATGAAACGTCCTCGGACTCGATCTCCTTGGCCAGCTTGGCTGCCTCCTTGATGGGCGGATCGGCCTTATCCATCTCCTCCAGGTTTATATATACCCTTGCGAGATCGCACAGAACCAGTGTCAGATTCTTGAGGTCCCCGAGCTCCCTGAAGAGGCTGGCGGATTCCTGGATCGGTGAAAGGGCCTTAGCAAACCTGTCCTGCTTGAGATAGATCGAGCCTCTTCGGAAGAAGGCTATCGCAAGGAGATTCTTATCTTCCAGACGTTGGGCCAACTCTTCAATCTTCTCGCTGCTTGAGGTTGCATCCTTTGTTTTTCCCTCCTCTAGAAAGGAGAACACCATGCGACCGTAGCAGATAGCCAGGGGTCTTAAGGCGTTTGCCTTCTCAAAGTTCCGGCTGACGGTTCGGAGTGTATTGAGTGCTCGGCGGTGGTTGCCTCGGCGCTGGTCAAGGATGGCCATGTTCAAAAGCACCAGCCCCTGCAGGCGCAGATCCTTGTTCGCCCCGGCAAGGGTCAGGGACTCGCTCCACATCTGGTCGGCGGCGGCGTATTGATTCATTCGGGCAAAGACCTTGCCCAAGGTCACGGCGCTTGCGTAGCCAAGACGGTAATCGCCGGTGGTGTGGGCAGTCTGGCGGGCGATCTCCGCGTATGATCGGGCGCGCCTGAGTTGGCCCTCTGCAAGTAGCGCCTCCGCTGCTATCCGGTTAAGCTCGACAGCATCGGACGGTGAGCACTCGTGCTTCACGCCCTCCAAAGCGAAGGCGAGCGCTGAGGACCTTTCGCCCCTCCTCAGAGCCTCGCTGGCTTTTTCTAAAAGGCTCACCGTTTCCTCTTACAAAAAATGTCATTCATGAGGATGCGATCTCCTTTTAAAATCCTTCCTCTACAATTTGACTGTAATTGAAGTATAGTCAGATGGAATGACTTGTCAAGAGTGCGGAGTTTATCTGCGATGAGGTAATATCTAAATGAAATGCGATATTTTATCAAAATTATCGAATTGGGCCGGCGATGTGGATAACTCGGCCACAGGGGGTTGACTTTTTATGATGTCTCATTTATATTACATGTATGCCTAAACGACCCAGCAAGAATTACGACCTGCCGAACGGCTTTACGCAACTCAAAAAGCTGGGCGAGGGGGCTGCAAGCGTGGTCCTGGCCGTAAAGAATGAAACCACCGGCAAGGAGCTGGCGTTCAAACTTGCCACGCGGCAAGACCCGACGCACCGGTTGGAGCAGGAGTTCGCTATACTTGCACGCCTGGACCACCCAGGGATAGTTCGCGTGTATAACGCGGGGTTTCATAAGAAGCGTCCATACTTCACGATGGAGTTGATCAAGGGGAAGCCTTTCAACCGTTTCATGGACGAGCATCGTTCAGAGCCCGGATTCATCGAGCTTTTCCTCGGCGTTCTGGGCGAGGGGGCAATCACCCTTGCAGGCATCCATCGGGAGGGGGTAGTCCATGCCGACATAAAACCCGCCAATCTTTTAGTCCAAGAAAATGGAAAACCGGTGCTTTTGGACTTCGGCTTTGCAGAGGATTATCTGCTAAGCCACACCGCAGAGCCTCGAGGCACCCTTGACTACGTGGCACCCGAGCTGTTCCTGGGCAGGGAGGTCTCTCCTGCGGCGGACGTTTACTCGCTTGGAGCGATGGCCTATGAGGGATTGACAGGGAAGATACTGTGGGGCAAGAAATCCCTCCCCGATCTTATACGGGCAAAATTCAAGACACCACCCGGATTCAGCAAACAGAAGCCTGAGATTTGGGGTGATACCGAAGAACTCATACTCAGGATGCTTCAACCCGACCCGGCGCTGCGTCCAGCAGCTGGAGAGATCTTGACGGTAATCGAGAAATTGATTGAGAAGAAGGAAAGGATCGAGGTTGAGCAACCAGGTATCGCACCCAGGCTTTGCTTCGGTGGACGAGAGGAGGAGCTTTCTGAACTTGAGAGATTGATCTTTGAAGAAAAGAGGGTTCTGCTCCTTGAAGGACCTTCAGGGATCGGCAAGACCCGACTTCTGCGTGAGTTTCTATTCCGTGCTTTGCTCAAACACCACAACACCTTACTCGTTACGGGCCGCGCAGGCTATCTTTCACTGACTGAACACCTCGCCGCCGCCCTGGGACTTGAGGGGGGGCAAACCCAGGCTGAGGAAAAGGAGCACCGCTACGAGATGATCTTTCAGGCTGCGCGGAAGGCACAGCTCGATGCGCTGATGATAGACGCACCCGCCGACCTGTCCCAGGACGAGCAGGAGTGTCTTGGTTTTCTGGCCCGCGGTTTTGACGGAAAGATCGGGGTCGTTATCCCGCAAGTCCCGCAGCGTATCCATCCTTCCGCTTACAAGATTGAGCTTAAGCCCCTCAAGGAGGAAACAATCCTTGAGATGGTCTCGCGAACCTTTGAAGGGCTGCGTGAAAAGAACGCCCTTGCAAGCGCTCTGACATCGATAGGGGAGGGAAACCCAAGACGCATGAACGAACTTCTCGAGGTGCTCTACCATGAAGGATGGCTACGTAGAAAGAAACGATGGGTCTACGAATCCCCGGTTGAAGAAAAGAACCTGGCTGA
>JAYELY010000117.1:0-3627 GCA_034717795.1 Caldifarciminota bacterium | reverse complement strand
AGCTGAAATATCGACTTTAGGTGAAGTCTACGAACAACTTATGAGATGTGAAGCATCCAAAAGAGGCAAAAAGAAAAAACCGGTTTCCTTCGGGCCTACCGGAGCAGCAAAAATACTATTTGCATTAAGACCGAAAGCTGTTCTACTTTGGGATACAGCTATTAGAAAAGAAAAGGGGTACGATGGCTCGAGAGAGTCATATGAATCTTTCTTGAAGTATTTACAAACCGAATTGAAAGCTTTGGAATTGGAATGTAAGAAGTATGGTTTTTCTTTGAGTGAATTGCCAAAAAAATTGCAGACTAAAGGGGATGATATCTTGACCGTACCCAAGCTCCTGGATGAGTACTACTGGTTAACAATAACACAGGGTTATTCAATTCCAACATTACAGATATTAAAAGGGTGGTTGAAGTTATTTTGAAATTGCTCAGAAAAGTACATCCCTGCAGTGACGGATTAAACCTGAGGGGCGATAGTATAAGACGACCTTAAGGAACAACAAGCGGGCTGGAGAGCCCGCTCTCCACGTATCTATTGATTATACGATTTTATCTCTTGCAATCTGCGTAATAGAGAATTGAGACCTATCTGTGCACCTGTTCCCGCACGTACTTGGTGATGATGTCGAACTCCAGGTTGACCTTGTCGCCTACCCTTAGCTCGGCAAATGTGGTGCGCCGCAGTGTCTCCGGTATGATGTTTACCAAAAGCTTGGGCCCGGAAAGTTTCTTGAGAACCGTCAGGCTCACCCCGTCTATGGCAACCGAGCCCTGATCAACCACCAGATCGGCAAACCCCTTTGAAAACGCCACCTCGATCTGCCAGGCGTCCTCGGATTTCTTGATCCTGGTAACCTTACCCTTCTCGTCCACGTGACCCTGGACAAGATGGCCTCCCAAGGGCTTTTGCAATGTCAGCGCTCTCTCCAGATTGATCCGCGACCCTGCGTGCAGATCGCCCAGGATGGTCCGCTTGATCGTCTCTCCTGTCGCCTCCGCCTTCACCCAATCCTCGCCTATCTCGACCACGGTCAGGCACGCACCGCTCACCGCAATGCTGTCAGCTTGGGCCAACTCCAAGCTGGTCTCGATCTCCAGAATCTTGTTATCACCGCGCGAGGTTACCCTACGCAGCCTGCCTACCTCCTCTATGAGTCCGGTAAACACGGGATTCCTTCCAATATGATGTCTCCGCCAAGCCAGGAGATCTGGATCTCTTTGATGCAAAGCCTTTGGCTGATCTGCTCATATTCGATGGTATCGGTGTAGCCGATGCCTTTTCCCAGAATCGAGGGGTTGATGCAGCAGATGAAGCGGTCGGACAAGCCCTGACGCAGGAACTCGGATGCAACCGTGCCTCCTCCCTCTACCAGTAGCTGGGCGATCTGCCTTCTTCCAAGCTCCTTGAGCACCTGCAAAAGGTTCAGTCGCCCCTGGTTTACATCGACAGCCGCGAACGAGACCTTCGCCGGATCGTAATCCCCCCTTCGGACAAGCGAGTCCTGTGAGGTAAAGACAAGGGTTTTGCCCTGCTCGAAAAGTCTTGCATCCTGGGGCGTTCTGAGTTTTGTATCCAGGATTATCTTCAACGGATTTCGCCCCTTCACCAATCTTACCGTTAGCTGAGGGTCGTCGGCCAGAACGGTTCCCACTCCTACCATGACCGCGTCGGAGCAAGCCCGGAGCTGGTGGGAGAACCGTCTGACCTCATCGCCGGTGATCCACCGGGAGTCTTTGGACTGTGTGGCAAGTTTCCCGTCAAGGGTTGTGGCTAGCTTGAGTATCACGAAAGGTATGCCGGTCTCGCGATGCTTGAAGTAGGCCTCGTTCAGCACTCTTGCCTCTTCTTCCATAAGCCCCACGTCCACCTTGATGTGGCTGAGCATTAGGCACTCGATCCCCTTGCCGTTAACCAGCCTGTCAGGGTCCTTTGTGGCTATAACCACCCGTTTGATTCTGGCTTTGGCTATCTTCTCCGCGCAGGGCGGTGTGCGTCCGAAGTGAACGCAGGGTTCGAGGTTCACATAAAGGGTGGCGCCGTCGGCTTTCAGACCGGCATCGGCAATAGCGATAACCTCTGCATGAGGCCCGCCGCACCGGGAATGGTAGCCCTTGCCCACTACCTCGCCTTCCTTCACGATCACCGCGCCTACCATCGGATTCGGCGAAACCTCGCCCCTTCCCCTCTCCGCAAGCCTCAGCGCCATTCGCATGAAACGCTCATCGTCGGCTGAGAACTCCGGAAAGAGAGCGTCGCTCATCTGTCTACGAACTCCTTGCCGTTCATGTAGGGACGAAGCTTCTCCGGGATCTTGACCGTGCCGTCGGGCTGCTGGCAGTTCTCTAAGATAGCGATGATCAACCTGGGGAACGCGGTGCCGGACCCGTTCAGGATGTAGGGGTAGTCGAGACTGCCGTCCTTCAATCTGAGCCTCGTCTTGTTCCTGCGCGCCTGGAAATCCCTGCAGTTGGAGATTGAAGAGACCTCAAGCCAATCTTCTGCACCAGCAGCCCACACGTCGATGTCAAAGGTGAGTGATGCCTGGAACGCGGCCTCGGCAGGGGAGAGCGCCTTGACGCGGTAGGGAAGTTCAAGAAGCTGGAGCACCCTTTCCGCGTTGGAAAGAATTTCATCAAAAGCCGCTCGCCAGCGGTCAGGATGCGCGAACTGCACAAGCTCCACCTTCTCGAACTGATGGATGCGAAACAGACCTTTGGTCTGGGTGCCGTAGGTTCCTGCCTCGCGGCGGAAGCAGGAGGTGTATGCGGTGTATTTGAGCGGGAGCTCCTCCTCCTTTAACTCCTGCCTCATGTGCATATTGATCAAGGCGGTCTCCGAGGTGGGGATCAGATACAGCGGGTCGTCCCGCATGGCGTACATATCCTCAAGCTTTGATAGCTGACCCGCGGCGTCTGCCGATTCAGCACGGGCTAATACCGGCGGGAAGACCTCTTTGTACCCGTGCTCTTTCGTGTGAAGGTCGAGGCAGAAGTTGGTAAGCGCTCGCAGGAGCAGCGCTCCGTCACCGGTGTATGCGGCAAACCGGGCGCCTGCGTATGAGGCCGCGTAGCGGAAGTCGCAAAGCCCCAACTCCTCGCACAGGGCCACATGGTCTTTCGGTTCAAAATCAAACTCCGGCTTTTTGCCACATGAGCGAAGCACCGTATCCTCATCAGGCGCGTCCGGGTCAGGCAGGTTGGGCAGCTGCCACAACAACTCCTCAAAACGTGCTTCGATCTCTGAGAGCTTAACATCCAGCTCCTTGGTCTTAGCAGAGAGTTCCTTGGTCTTCGCCATTGCTTCAGATGAGTCCTTGCCTTCCTTCTTCAATTTGCCGATGGCATCGGAAGCTTGTTTGAGATCGTGGCGCAGCGCGTCGCGCTCGGTCTGAAGTTTTCTCCGCTCCTCGTCCACCGATAAAACCTCATCAACAGAAACCAAGCACTTGCGGCGTGCCAGAAGCTTTTTTATCTCGTCCGGATTTTCTCGTATCCTCCTGGGGTCAATCATGGTGTATGATAAATGAAGTGAGTTGATATGTCAACTGGGTTGCTCGGCTAGGGCGCGGCATACCCTATGAGATGACAAGCATCTCAAGGGGCGCACTGTGCCGTGCCACGCCTT
>JAYELY010000116.1:0-3640 GCA_034717795.1 Caldifarciminota bacterium | reverse complement strand
GGTGGACTTTCTCCTTCCAATCTCTTGTGTAGATGTGTCCACAGGGTGTCACCGATTCGATTGATCTTTAAGAACCATACGCCATCAAGGGAGGAGCTGTACGCAGATATCAAGTAATTCCCGTCTTCAGTTGGTGATATTTCTGCTGGGTAGTCATCATCTGGACCTCCATAGGTGCGGGTCCACAATGTATCACCTAAGGAGTCAATCCTGAGAAGCCAAATATCCTTTCCACCTGAACCCCAGAGGGTAGTGTAGCCGATAATTAGATACCCTCCGTCGTCAGTTTGAACTAAACTAAGGCCTTCTTCAGTACTTTCGTGTAAACCATAAGTACGTATCCACCCTGCATAGATTGTCTGAGAGATGATTAAAACCTCCACTAGGATTAAAAGGACTAACCGTTTCACGTTCACCTCCACGTTTACACCCCACGAAATCGCTTCGCGCTTTCGCGGGGACCCCGAAGGGGTAGTTTATGATATAGAATAGGCGGGGACGGGGGATTGTCAAGCCCTCTAACCCTCTACCCGACGGGGGCACTTCGTCCCTGAGGGAGAGTGGACTGCGATCTTTTACCCCTCCGGGGCACAGGTTGCTGCAGGCAAAAAGGAGCACATAAAAAGTGCGCCCCCTCAACAGAGGGGGCGCGGGGAATTCCATCCAGTTGCCCTGGTGAGCTTGTCGCATACTTATTCCGTAGAAAGGAGGTGATCCAGCCGCACGTTCCCGTACGGCTACCTTGTTACGACTTCGCCCCAGTTGCCGAGCTCACCCTCAATACAGGCCCTCACAAGGTTAGGCACCATATCTTCAGGCGCTCACGACTTCCATGGCGTGACGGGCGGTGTGTACAAGCCCCGAGAACGCATTCACCACAGCGTTGCTGATCTGCGATTACTAGCGATTCCACCTTCATGCAGGCGAGTTGCAGCCTGCAATCCGAACCATGGCCGCTTTTACGGGATTAGCTCCACTTTGCAGTGTGGCAACCCTCTGTAACGGCCACTGTATGACGCGTGTAGCCCTGGGCATAAAGGCCACGATGACTTGACGTCATCCCCACCTTCCTCCTGGTTGACCCAGGCGGTCCCGATAGAGTGCCCAGCATGACCTGATGGCAACTATCGGCGGGGGTTGCGCTCGTTGCGGGACTTAACCCAACACCTCACGGCACGAGCTGACGACAGCCGTGCAGCACCTGTGTACGCTCCAGGGAAAACCCCGGTCCTTCACCTTTCGGATCCGTACCACGTACATGTCAAGCCCAGGTAAGGTTCTTCGCGTAGCAACGAATTAAACCGCATCATCCACCGCTTGTGCGGGGCCCCGTCAATTCCTTTGAGTTTTAGCCTTGCGGCCGTAGTCCCCAGGCGGTACACTTAATGCGTTAACTTCGGCACTGAGCAAATCCCAATACCTAGTGTACATCGTTTACGGCTAGGACTACCCGGGTATCTAATCCGGTTTGCTACCCTAGCTTTCGTGCCTCAGCGTCAGGAACATCCCAGAGAGCTGCCTTCGCCATCGGCCTTCCTCCTGATATCCACGCATTTTACCGCTACACCAGGAGTTCCACTCTCCTCTTCTGTCCTCTAGACCGGCAGTATCGACCGCAGTTTCCAGGTTAAGCCCGGAGATTTCACAGCAGACTTACCGGCCCGCCTACGCACCCTTTACGCCCAGTGAATCCGGGCAACGCTTGCACCATACGTATTACCGCGGCTGCTGGCACGTATTTAGCCGGTGCTTTCTTCCGGGATACCGTCAAGGCCAAAACGTATTAGGTCTTGACCCCATCGTCTCCCGGGACAGCGGTTTACATCCCGAAGGACTTCATCCCGCACGCGGCGTCGCTGCGTCAGGCTTGCGCCCATTGCGCAATTTTCTAGACTGCTGCCTCCCGTAGGAGTCGGGCCCGTGTCGCAGTGCCCGTGTGGCCGATCACCCTCTCAGGCCGGCTACCCGTCAAAGCCTTGGTGGGCCGTTATCTCACCAACAAGCTGATAGGCCAGGAGCTTATCCCGGAGCGATAGCTTACAAGTAGAGGCCACCTTTCCTCCTCCAGACTCGCGTCTGGGGGAGCGTATGGGGAATTAGCCTCGATTTCTCGAAGTTGTTCCCCACTCCAGGGTAAATTACCCCAGTATTACTCACCCGTTCGCCACTAACTTTCCCCACGTATTGCTACACGAAGAAAGTCCGTTCGACTTGCATGTCTAAGACACGCCGCCAGCGTTAGCCCTGAGCCAGGATCAAACCCTCCAAGCAAATAATTCTTGAAGGTTGATACGACTAAACTCAAAAAGGGGCTGGAAGAATTCCCAATTTTCCAATGAACCAAGAGCCGAAAGTATAACCAACCCTCATCTCTTGTCAAGTCCTTAGCTGTTTAAAGAACTATCCTCTCAAGCTTCCTCTCTTGGTTCTATTATAGTGATAGCCGAGAACTTGTCAAGTAGTTTAACTCCATCCCACACTTGAGCCAAGGGAAGCGTGAATAGATATCAATTGAAACAGATAGGGCGACCTTATGGGGTCGCCCTAAGTTCCCCTCTTGCTCCCATTATTACGCCCACCTGCCCGAATTTTCTCTCACTCACGTGATAGTTTGTCGACCAGGAACCAAGGAGGAGTAGTGGTAGTCTATTATTATTGTAGGAATAATTCAGGGCATGTCAAGGTGCCGGAGTGCGAGTTACGAACCCGCCGTCATCGCGACCACCCGACTGTGGCACAAGCGACCGAAGGGAGGGCGGCGATCTTTCCCGAAGGGAATGCTCCTTATTTCCCCCTCCCTGGTGGAGGGGGTAAGGGGGAGGGGGAATTTACACCCCACGCCGTTACTTCGTACCGTCGCGGGGACCCCGAAAGGCAAACTTAAGGTTGTGGCGCTATGATATTAGGGTACTGAATCGCAAGCCAGATCGTAACCGTTAACCAAGCGGCGAAAAGGACACCAATGATGCTTATCCCTACGATCAGCCCACCGCTTGGCTTGTCCCTCCTGCCAAAGATCATGGCAAGCAGGATGATGATACCAGCCGTTACAATCGCCAGCCCGGCCAGGGCAACGGGTATGCTTGCCCCTCCCAGCCGCACCGCCGTCGGAACGATGGTTAGGATTTAGGTTCTTGAGAGCCTGTGTTTTCTTTTGGTTCCGAGATAGCTATGGGGCCGATACAGAAATTCTCCAGTCGTTTGATTTCTTCAAGTTTTGGCTCGATAGTATCCATTATTGTAGAATAAAATCGGTGTGCAGCCCATAATCGAGCACATGGAAACCCTTTATAAAATTCTTCTGTATGCAACCTACTCTTATGTGCTAATGGAATAATAGTCTGTGATAACTGTTCGATTTCTGATAGAATGTTTTGAATCTGATCTTCTATGCTTGGTTCAGATAAAGCCAATTCGATCGTCTCTGAAATTGCTTCTTTGGATATCTCTGTTTTTCGACCGTTTATCCTCAGAGTTACTCTATCAACTAATTTATCCAACTTTTCAAGAAACCACGTAGCACCACGAACAACCATTTCTCCTGCTAAACTGCTTGTAATGAACCCTAGAATGAAGTAGCATACATCCGGGACACCTGCACCCCTTCTGTGCATAGTTCCTTCATAACGAAGATCAGCAT
>JAYELY010000115.1:0-3650 GCA_034717795.1 Caldifarciminota bacterium | reverse complement strand
GCTACAACGACGAGGAGCTCATCGCCGAGCCGTGGAGCGGCATCCACGAGCGCGCGCGTCTCGTGTTCAACGTCGAGTTCCGCTTCTCCTCGGGCTTCATGCTCGTGATCCACGAGGGCATCAAGCTTTCCTACTTCCCCCAAGAAACCTTCCGCAGGCCGCACAACCACACCTACGTAGAGATATACATGCCCTTAAATGCTCCTTTTGTACGGCGGGAGAAAAGATCGGAGTAGATAAAAGGAACTTGACTTGTTATTCCTCCACGATACAATAGCTCTGGAGTATAAATGAGGAATAGCAGCAGCCATAAGAACCCTTTAGCTGAAGTGTTCGGATTCCCTGTCGATGATATGTCAGATGTTGCTCACAGACACCGCAGACTAAAGCTTTGTCCCTTCAACAATAAAGTCCCTAACTGCACTAAAGATAAAGCGAATGATCCCCTTGGGGTTTGTAGTATATATCACAACAATCATACTGTCATAACCTGTCCGGTTCGTTTTCGAGAACACTGGATAATCGCAGAAGACGCAGCGTCTTTCTTCTTTGGTGACAATGCAAATTGGACTTCTTTAACGGAAGTGAAGTTGGAAG
Organism: Caldifarciminota bacterium; assembly: GCA_034717795.1. GTDB lineage: Bacteria > Hydrothermota > Tepidihabitantia > B3-TA06 > B3-TA06 > B3-TA06. Next base: position 3,053 of record JAYELY010000115.1, on the reverse strand, counting down.
ACAAAAATGGACAATCAGCAGGAAACATTGATATTGTTCTTGTGGCTTATGACGAGGCGGGAAAAGTGATTGATTTTGGATCTCTTGAGGTCCAAGGAGTGTACATTTCAGGGAATATACGCAGACCTTTCGAAACTTTTGTAAAAGATCCTTCCGCTTGGAGGAGCACAGATTGGGGAGCTAAAGCTTCATCCGCATTTTACCCCAAACCGGATTACTTGTCTTCTTCTCGAAAACGTTTAGTCCCTCAGATGCTGTACAAAGGGGGGATTCTGAAAGCGTGGGGTAGAAAACAAGCAGTAGCACTTCAGAAGTCTTTCTTTGAGACCCTACCTGAGTTACCGCGAGTGGGGCAAGATGCGGCTGAAATAGCATGGTTCCTTTATGATCTTCAGTTGGCAAACTCTCGTTATGAACTGAAACAAGTAGAGATAGTCTATACAGAATATTGGCCTGCTCTCAATATAATAACAACCCCAGAACCTGGTGATATGTCTGATTTCATTTCGGTTCTTCAGAATAAACTTACAGACAAGCTAGATAATCCCCCCGATACTCCAACTATAACTGATGTATTCTTACAATGACCGGTAGTAGAATGCCAAATTTGTTCGGATCAGTATCTAGGCAACTTAAAATAGTAAATGTTGCTAGTGTCCCTCAGAGGAGTCCTTTCAGGTATGCAGGAGGTAAGACCTGGTTGGTTCCGCGAATAAGAGAATGGCTTTCTGTATTTGGAGGTTTGGATAAGGAGCTGATCGAAACCTTTGCAGGAGGAGGCATAGTAACTTTAACTGCCGTGATGGAAAATTTGGTGGGTAGGGCTACAATGATAGAATTAGATGAGGATGTCGCTGCCGTTTGGGAAACGATTTTAGGAGGGGAAGCTGAATGGCTTGCGGGCGAAATTGAGCGTTTTAATCTTACCCAAGAGAATGTAAACTCCATTCTTTCAGAATCTCCCCAAAGTGTTCGCGAAAGAGCATTGGCAACCATTGTAAAGAATAGAGTAACCCGTGGCGGCATCCTCGCCCCTGGTGTGGGATTCGTGAAGCACGGAGAAAACGGTAAAGGCTTGGCTTCTCGATGGTATCCCAAGACTCTAAAAAAGCGGATACTGGCAATAGATCAGGTTCGCCACCGAATAAAATTCATACAAGGCGATGCTATTCCTTTCCTAAAAAAGCACGCCAAACGGGAAGATCTTGTTTTCTTTATAGATCCCCCGTATACAAAGGCAGGGCGTCGTCTTTATAAATATTCTGATATTGATCATGATTTATTGTTCAAACTAGCGTCTAATTTAAGTGGGAACTTCTTAATGACCTATGATAACGAAGAAGAAATCAGAGCCTTGGCACAAGAATATGGGTTTCAGGCGCGAACGGTTCCAATGAGGAATACTCATCTCACTGAGAAGCTTGAACTGTTGATCGGTAAGGACCTTGATTGGTTATCATAAGCTAAGGGCCCTTTTCTCGAGGCCCTTCAAATTCTTCCCTGCGATCTTTTGCCCGTAGGGCAAAAGGAGCATTATTTTATCAGCGCGTTCGCGATGACCTGGCGCTGGATCTGGTTCGTGCCCTCGTAGATCTGGGTTATCTTCGCGTCGCGCATGTACTTTTCAGCCGGATACTCCCTCATGTAGCCGTAGCCGCCCATTACCTGCACCGCGTCGGTGGTCACCCTCATCGCCATATCCGATGCGAAAAGCTTGGCCATGGCCGATTCGGCGGCGATGTCCTTGGCACCGGAGTCTATCATCCGCGCCGTTGCATATACAAGCGCGCGCGCAGCCTCTATCTGGGTGGCCATGTCCGCGAGCATGAACTGAAGACCCTGGAAGCTGGTGATGGGCTTTCCGAACTGACGGCGTTCTTTGGCGTAGGCTAGCGCCTCGTCGAACGCGCCCTGCGCGATCCCAACAGCTTGAGCGCCCACGCCCGGTCTTGTGTGGTCAAAGGTCTTTAAGGTGATCACAAAGCCCATGCCGCGCTTGCCCAAGAGGTTCTCCTTGGGCACCTTGCAGTCATTAAAGATAAGCTGGGTAGTCTTGGAGGCCCTGATGCCCATCTTGTTTTCCTCTTTTCCGAACTCGAAGCCTGGGGCGCCCTTCTCGACCATTAAAGCCGATACCCCGCGGGGGCCGCGTTCCGGGTCGGTGACAACAATCACCGTGTAGATGTCGGCCACCTCGCCGTTGGTGATGAACTGCTTGGTGCCGTTGATTACAAATCCGTCGTCTGTCTCTTTAGCCGTGGTTTTGATAGCTGCCGCGTCCGAGCCGGCATCGGCCTCGGTAAGGGCGAACGCGGCGTAGGAGGCGCCTTCGGCGATCCGTGAAAGATAGCGCTTCTTCTGCTCCGGCGTTCCGAACATGATTATGGGAATGGCGGCAAGGCCGTTGGCCGCGTAGGTGGTTGACACGCCGGCACATATGCGCGAAAGCTCCTCGGCCACTATGCACATCTCCAGACATCCGCCGCCCAAACCGCCAGCCTCCTCTGGGATGAACACACGCAAAAGGTCGGCGCGCGCAAGCTCCTTCATTATCTCTTCAGGAAACTCGCCCTTCTCGTCAAGCTCCGCGCGGACGGGCTTTATCTTCTTTAGAGCGATCTCCCGCGCAAGCGAGCGTATCATCTGTTGTTCTTCAGTAAGAAAGTAATCCATCAACACTCCTTTGGTTTCAGCCCAACTTCAAATTCACTGTTTGACAAACTTCCACTCTAATTATACGGGATAGGGGGAAATTGCAACCTTAAAGTATTGTGAGGTGTCTTCACAATTCAAGGAAATTGGAATTCTGGTGCCGGTTATTCTAATTTTTGGTCGAAAATTGAATTAGAAATTCTGAAATGTCACTTTTGGGGCGAAAAGTTACATTTCTCAAATCGGAACAATAATTCAAGGAAAATGGAATTGCCGCTCACGTTATTCCATATCTTGCGAAAAATTGGAATAAGGTTCCCGGAATGAACGTTATCGTGTAATTATTCGTAGTATCTGTTCCGCGAAGTACCGTTTATTACGTTGCTTCCCCGTCATTTCCT
>JAYELY010000114.1:0-18565 GCA_034717795.1 Caldifarciminota bacterium | reverse complement strand
GCAAAGCTCGAAGCACGGCTGCCTACCTCGCCGGACACCCTTGGGATAAGGGACAGCCTGGGAGGCAGGAGTTCGCATTACAGCCTGGCCCTCGCATATACCTATGAGTTGCCGTTACTCGCTCAATACAACGATCTCTTCGGCAGGCTTCCCCTTGTGGCGACGGTTGCCCTTGAGGATCGGTTCCTGGATTGGGATCACAACACAGGCGAAGGCAAGTTCGGCACCTCCTTTGGCTGGGGAGCGGCTTTGGAGGTTCTGCCGCTGGATTACGCCTTTATCGGCGTGTCTGTTACCGGTGGAAACGATGACGTAAGCTTCGACCCGTATCTCGGATTCCGCTGGCACTGGTTCGATCTCGGAGCTTCATGGCGTATGAGCGATGGTTCGGACCGCTTCGACTTCCATCTGAGGCTTTACCTCTAGGGGGCCGGGAGGGCTTCCAGCGATCATGAGGAATATTAGAGCTGTAGTAATCCTCGCGTTCCTCATCCTTACAACCGTTTCTGCATCCGAGCCTACCCCACCCACCTCTATCCACCTTGAGCTAAGTAAGAATAACCTTGCTTTAGCCGAACCGGTGTATCTGAAAGCTACAATTACCAATCTCTCAGACAACGATCTAGTGATAAACAAGACCTTTATGTTTGGAATTGAGGACCTTCCAAACTTCTTACTTTTTTTGATTACACCTAATGAAGACATCTGGCGTTATCACGGAAGAGGTCTGTTTCCTTATTTCGGACCTGATTCCAAACTATACTTCCTTCTTCCGCCAGAAGAACAAATCACTGGAGAACTCTTCCTGTGGTGGCAATTAATCGTGCCTCCTGAATACCGGTATGCTTACGAGAATCTCCCCCATGGTAACTATAGGCTATATGCAACCTATCGAATCCCTGGACCAAAAGAGTTTCAGGAAGTTGTAATATACTCCGATACTGCAGAATTCGTTTTCCTCCCTCCTGAAGAAAAACATCTCCAGACACTTAGAGACATAGACTCCTTGAGATTATATGATGGGACGAGAGTAGCAAGTCCCATCCTGGAACGTATCAAGAATTCCAACACTCCATATAGCGAAGCTGCCTGGGCGCAACTTATCTCTTGGATCAAGGAACCTGAATTATACATTTTGGAAAAAGCTAGCTTCGATGTAATCTATCCTGAGACTCAATTCGCATCGTATCTTATGCTGAATCAAATCAGTCTAGCCCGTAAAAAAGGTCTGATTCCTCAAATAGATTCGATTCTACCACTTTGGAAAGAAGAAACCCCTTCTCCTCTTTATCTGATTGGCTCGGGGCTGGAAGAGGGTGTAAAAACACTTACTGAAAAGGAAAGGAGGGAACAATGAAACGCCCCCTCCTTCTCCTCTTAATCCTTTCTTTCACTCTCGCCGCTCAGGACGGCTTAGACACCGAGCGGGACGGCGACCAACGGGAGCCGTGGACGATTGGGGTGGCGCTATCAGGTGGGGCAGCACTGGGGCTGGCGCACGTAGGTATCCTCAAGGTCCTCGAAGAAGAAGGCATCCCGATCTCCTACATATCAGGCACCAGCATGGGCTCGATCGTCGCAGGCATGTACGCCGCAGGCTACACTCCTTGCCAGATGGACAGCATCCTCACGACCGTGGACTGGTCAGCCCTCTTCTCAGACCGTATCCCTGAGGATCGCATAACGCTTGCCCGCCGTGAGGAGGAACACCGCAACATCGTGGAGATAAGCCACCGCTGGTTCGTCCCGCACATCCCTTCAGGCGTGGTCTCGCTTCAGAACGTTGAGATACTTTTGACCGAGCTTCTTTCCGAGGCCGCCTACGACGCGAACTACAACTTCGACAGCCTGGCCCTGCCCTTCCGCTGCGTGGCCGCGGACGTCACCTCGGGCGAAAAGGTGGTTTTCAAACAAGGGAGCATGGTTGATGCGATACGCGCCTCGATCGCCATCCCCGGGGTATTCTCTCCGGCCAGAGTGGAGGGTCGCGATCTCATCGACGGCGGCGCGGTCATGAACCTGCCGGTTGAGCCTTTGCTGGAGTTCGAGCCTGACTTCATCATCGCCTCGGACGTGATTCGCTGGACACCCGAGGCGCGCAACATCATCGACGTGGTTACCCGCACCATGGCCATCGTGACCGAGCAGAACCGCCGCGAGCAGCGCAAGCTGGCGTCCGTAGTCCTCTATCCGAACGTGGACCGCTTCCTTCCCTCGGACTTCGCGCGCGCCAAGGAGCTCGTGGCCGCAGGCGAGTCAACGGCACGCGTAGCCATGCCCGCCATAAAACAGCGCCTTTCGGATCACCCGCTCGTACTCATTCGCAACCCCTGTCATCCCTGCCCCAAGCCAGTAGTCAATCGGGTCCGCATCGAGGGACTGAAGGTAACGCGGGAGGTATTCGTTCGCCGCCACATAGCAACGCGGGCCGGTGACAGTCTCGACTTCAAGGTGCTGGTTGCCGACCTCGAGCGTCTGCGTGAGACGGGTCTGTTTCGACACGTGAGTCATCGCCTGGAGTTTGTTGACTCCTCGGTGGACGTGATCTTTATCTTGGTGGAGGAGGACTACGGCCTGTATGGGATGGGCCTTTATTACGACAACCCCCGCGGTTTTGCCGTGCGATTCGAGGTCGCGCAGGGTAACCTTTTGGGCACCGGTGCGCGGATGGGGTTCAGCACGATTCTGGGAGAGCCTCAGGACTGGCGAGTTGGAGTTTCAGGCGCTCGGTTTCTCTCCCTCCCCTTCACCTACAGGATCCAGGGTTACCGGAACGTCACCCGTCATTCGTTCTACGATCAGGGATACTGGCTTTTTGACTATATTACGTGGACGTGGGGAGCGGAGGCCGAGTTCGGATATTCCCTGGGGCGCACCGGTTACTTCACGATTGGATACGCTCACCGTAGCCACTACCACCAACTACCCTCGATAGTGGGTGACGTGCAGAGGGAGGAGGTTGCAACCGGCCCGACCCTGCGAGTTCGGGTTTCAACGCTTGACGATCTGAGCTTTCCGAACCGGGGATTCGATCTTGCGTTTTCATCAAAACTTGGTCTTCTCAACGAAACCTCCACTGAGGGTTTCTTCAAGGGCGAAGTTAAGGCCGGGCGTTATTTTCAGTTCGGGGATCGTGTAGTTCTGGGGACTCGGTTGGCCTACGGAGCGGGGTTTGACACCCTGCCGCGTGCAGAGTTCTTCAGACTCGGCGGAGCCGATCTTTTAGGGGCGCGTGAGGAAGAGTTCGCGGTCGAGGAGTACCTGAGTGCACGGGTAGTTTTAGCCTACAGGCTCTTCGATCTACTGGGGAACAGACGCTATCCATTCAGGGTCGAGTTGATTACCGATATCGCGGCCTTCAATCCCTTTTTCAGGGGTGAGGGGGTTATGGAGTCCACGTTCATGGGCGCCGGATTAGGGATAGGTACCCGTACCCCCATAGGTCCGGTAAGGATCTGGCTTGGGCTTTCATCAACCCGCAAGGTCAGCTTCAGGGTAGCGGTGGGCGTGGAGCCCAGCGAACGGATATGAGACAGGAGTTCTTTTTCACCTTTACGCAAGCCTTTGCGTTTTAGTTCCCTCTGGACAGTATTTTATTCGCGGTAGATTGTATCGAAGAAAACGCAGGCCAGCCCCAGGGCCGGCCTTGGATAGATTGGCAATTAAAATTCTACCTTTTTTTCGAAGAAGCGGTCTTCTTTGGAGCGGTTTTCTTCTTTGAGACAGGCTTCTTTTTTGCGGTATGTGCTGGTTTGGTTTCATGTGCGGCGAGTTTGCGTTCCAGACGCTCGATGCGGTGCTTCAGTGCGTCGATCTCCTTCATTCTAACGACGCCGGCCTTGATCATACCTTCCCTGACGCCTTCGTCGATCTTCTTTGCGATCTCCTTGCGGGTGCGGTCGGCGTCGGAGAGAAGTTTTGCGGCAAGTTTTTTGCCCTGGGAAGCAGAGATCTCGCCCCTCTTGACAAGCCTTTCTATGCCTTGCTCTATCTTTTCCTTGGTTGCGGTGACGGTTCCCAATCCCAGGAACGCAACCTTCTTAAGAAACTCTTCCATTACTCCTCCGAGTTTGGGTTTAGGGGCAATTGTAGTGTTATTTATCGCCGATGCAAGCAGAAGAAAAAGAAACGGGCGCTCACGCCCGTTTCTTTAAATCACTGATGGATCAGAATCCGGTCTTCGACTGCATCTCCGAGATGCCTTGTACTTCCACCTGCACCGGCGGGAGGGGCGGCATGGAGTACTGGGTCTTGAAATCGGTGGTGAACTTGACTATGCCTATACCCTCGGCACGCCACTGCACCGCCGCCGAGTCGAGTGTGGTGCCGTTGTTGTCAATATCCAGGCGGACAACCAGGCAGTTGAAGCTCCCTGCGGGGACGGTTACCGTTTCCCTGCCGGTGACCTTGAAGTGTGCGGGGAACGTGGTTGAAAAGTTGGGGATTTCTACAGGTATGGCCAGCTTGCCATCCCACTCCGTCCCCACCTCAAGATTGTTAGGTTCAACCGCGGTTGGCTCCTCGGCGTCCTTGTCCATCGAGTAGATGTAGATTGAGTCCTCGGTAACGTGATAGTAGTTGCGGGAGTAGATGACGGAGTCGCCCTGGGTGGTGGTGGCCACCGGCCAGACCAGCTTGCCGTCTTCGCGTTCCTCCCGGAGCTCGACGGTGTTGGTGGTTGTGGACTTGCTGGAGTCCGCAAAACTCGCCGCTTTCCAAGAATAACTTTCAGCGGTTGTCCACCGATTGTCTTCGGCCAGGGGCCAGAACTTGGCGGTTGGGGGTTCTTCTTCCTTCTTGCAGGAGAAAAGCATTATGGCTGCAAATCCTGCCGCAAGCAGTAACTGCTTCTTCATCGTTATCCTCCTTGGGTTAATTATTCCCCTCATCCTTGAAGCATATCGGAGGTAAGAAGGATTGTCAACCCCTTATCCTCAGTCCCCTACGAACTATGGATTCAATTCTCCTTGTTATACTTAATTGCGATCTTTCTTCCGAAGGAAGAAAGGAGCATTTATTGGGTTGACAACCGCGTTTTTATCGCTAAAGTCAGAGTCAAGGAAATAAGGAGGATTAACTACTATGAAGGTTTACCGCGCATTACCTGCCGCACTTCTCGTAGCGTGCATTTTTGTGGCCTGCAAGAAGGCCGAGTACACCGAGCCTTCCTGGGAGGTAGGAGACTGGGCTTCCTACGAAGTCACCGGCGGAACTCTGGCAGCTTACACCCTGCGCTATGCCATCACCGGCGTTGACACCGTTAAGGGCGAGCCCTACTACTGGTTTGAGATGATAGGTTCGAGAGGTGAACGCAAATTCATCTACAAGATGCTTGTTCCCTACGGTTACCGCGGCGTTGCCGAGCGGATGATCATCAAGGTTGCAGATCAGCTCATCGAGATGCCTCAGAGCGAGGGTTTGGCTGAGGAACCGCCCGGGGAGAATCGACCTTACCTGTATCTCGCCGGTGAGGTCAACGCGGGCAAGATCGGCGAGAAGAAGATTACCGTTCCTGCGGGCAAGTTCTTAACCATCCATGCCGAGGTTAAAGATCTCAACGGTCGCCAGACAGAGGTGTGGGTAAGTGGCGATGTTCCCGTGTTTGGGATCGTTGCCCAGAAGACACCTGTTGAGGAGATGAAGCTTGTTGCGACGGGAGACGGCGCGGTTACGGCGATTACAGAAGAGCCAGTAAAGATAGATCCGTTTGGAGAAGATGGGCGATAGAGGAGTCGAACCTCTGACCTCTGGTATGTGAGACCAGCGCTCTAACCAACTGAGCTAATCGCCCGGAGAAAGGAAGTATATGGAAGAGATGCAAGAAGTCAAATTCCCTCAGGAGTCGGTGAGTGAGGCGTTGAGGCGGGAGTTGGGCGCTTTAAAGGCGGAGTATCCTGAGATCACCTCTGCCGCCGTCGTCTCCTCTGACGGACTCCTTATGGCTGTTCGTCCCGAGGGCTCGACCGACGAGCGGCTGGCGGCGATGAGTGCGTTTCTCTTGAACTCCGCACGTAAGACCGGTGACGCCCTGGGCTGGTCCGGACTCGGCTATCTCCTCGTTAACCACCCCGAAGGCTATCTCCTGGTGGCCGAGGCAGGAAAGGCTACGATCACCCTTACCACCTCACCCAGGGCCAAGTTGGGGCTCTTGCTTTACGATATCAAGGAGGCGGCGAAAAGGGTCAAGCAAAAGCTTGAAGGCGACTAGGCACCAGGTTCAGGGCCATCGGTTTCTCTCAAACCAGGGCGTGATGTTTATAAGCTTGCGGGCACAAAAAGGTGAGGCATGAGCAAGTTGCGTTTAATTAACACGTTATTCTTCACCGGTCTTCTTCTGCTGACAATGGGCTGTAAACGCAAACCGCAGGATGTTGGCTCAACCGAGGAGCCTGTAGATACGACAAAACTCAGTGCGCTTGCCCCGGAGGTTTCAGCGCGCCTTGCGGAAAAGGCGATCGTTGCGGGACAGCTCGTCTTCGAGGTTCCCTCCCCGGACTCGAAATACATCGCCCTTGGCCTTGACTCTACGGTTCGTTTCGGCCCGGGCGACGAGATGTGGTCCGATGAGCTGCCGTCGGATTGGTACGGTGTGCGCAACCGCAATATACTCTATCTTTACGATCCCTCTGCAGATACACTTCACAAGCTGGTTGAATGCGAGGAGGTTGTGAACTTCTACGATAGAGAAACCTCCCAGCCGGTTCAACCCGAGCGCAAGGATAAATTGGGGGCGGTTATGTGGTCTCCTGACGGTAAAAGCCTGCTTCTGCTCAAGGACCGCATCTCGGACGGGGTAAGCGACCAGGATGTGCTGATCTTTAGCCTGGGGGAGGATGAGCCGGGCTTTTTGGATCTTTTTGGGGTCTGGCGCCAGCTCATGAAGACCTATCCAGGGGCGAAAGGGACCAGGGTGGAGGAGATCGGCTGGGCTACCGAGGCTACGATCAGGATCGTCCTCTCAATGAGGGGGATGCCTTCGGCACGACATGAGTTTATCTTCGATGCCCAAAGCGGCAAGGTGCTTTCTGCAAAGAAGATGAACTCAACCTGATCATCATTTGAGAGGGATATTCCTCATCAAGGCTTGACAATATCGCAGGATTCGTCATAATCTACGTAGTGAGGCCAAAAAGGAGGTTAATATGAAGAGGATAGGCCTTGTTATGATAATGGGGGTGATGGTTCTTTCTTGCCAGCGAGAAGAAGCGGGGGTTAAGCCAATACTCTATTCTCCTATGGAGAGAGCAGCAGTGTATCATCCAACCTTTGTATGGGAGTCTATCGGAGATATGTACCATCTACAAGTTTCTGCGGATTCTTCCTTTGCTTCTACCGTGATCAACGAGGAGGAGTTAACGGATACTACCTATACGCCGGAAGATACCCTTGAGGAAGCCCGCTACTACTGGCGGGTGAGAGCCAAGCTTGACACGTGGGGAGAGTGGTCGGATATCGGCAGTTTCTTCGTTGTGGAGTCTCCGCCTTCGCTTATCTCGCCTCCGGATGCCGACACCGTCAAGTTCCCTACCTTGATCTGGAGCACAACTGAGCACGCGGATGGCTACCGTCTTTTCATCTATCAGGGCGTTATCGCCGCGGGGCGGCTTGTCTTGGATGCTAACTTGACCGACACTTCCTATACAATCACCGACACCCTTGCTCCTGCCACTTACCGATGGGGAATCAATGCATTTATGGATGAGGAAGAGACTCCTTATCCCGAAATCCGTCGTTTCGTAACCTACACCCTGGATGAGAGCTTCTTTCCGGTGGGGCCGAATTACGTGTGGGAATACATGCATCGATCTTGGCATTGGTATGGCACGAGCGTAGGAGACCCAGATACTTCCTTCTTTACCACAGAGGTAGTGGAATTCATCTCCTACGGAGACAGCATATACGTTACTGTAAACAGAGGGTGGGATGATATCGGTTCTTCATTTCTATATAAAAACGACAGCATCTGCCACCACTATTCGGAATGGGAAGGGTTACATGCCGTGAGGTTGTTTCCTTCTAATGGAGAACCGATTGGGGATTGGAACAGTCCGGTGATTAAGATGGAATCGGACAGCAGTTTCTGGATCGGTTATAAGCCCATCGGTGGATCCTTTTTTGGAGAAGATGACTGGTGGTATATGTATCGTCAGAAGGGTAAAGGACTAACCTATTTTAGGACAGGTTGGGAAGTGAGATATCACGGTGACCCTACCCAAAATCAGGGATGGGATTACATAGATACCCTCATCAATCTCAACAAGGGAGAGTAGGGGAAGATTGAGGAAGGTTGAAGTCTCAGGATAACCCACTCGTAACTTGACATTCAGGCTTTTCAGCTTATCTTAAGGCTAAAGTAATGAATTAGAGCCAGGTTCAGACTAGGAGTTTTTGTGAGCGATTATTTAGATAGTCTTCAGGCGCGGCTTGCAGCCCAGCGCTTGAGCCCTATCCAGGCACGCGATGGAATACTTGAAAGCTACGTTGTTACCAACCACAAGGCCGCAAAGGCAGGCCTTGGCGATGTGGCGATTGAAGCCGAGGATGAGGATGTTCTTGCAAAGGTCCGCAGGATGATGAGTGATCTCTTTGCCGAACGTGGTGGCGATTTCCAGGCCCCCTCGGTCAGCGAGCTGCGCAGCATCAGACACACGATGGATCTCAAGCTTCGCTTTACCGAGTTGCCCCCGGAGATAAACGAAACGCACGATATGGTCTGTGAGATCCTTCTTGAGAAGGCCGGCGAGTCGGTATTTGAGGTGGAGGGTCCTGAAGCGGCACCAGCCCAAGTCGAGGATCTTACCGAGGCCGCTGCCCCGGCTGAAGTCGAGAGTGCAGAGGCGTCTTTCACCGATGCGCTGACCCAGGAGATTGCCGCGACTCTGGACGAGAGGGCAGGCGATGCGATCGCCGAAAGCCCGTTTGAGGCCACACTGCGGCAGCGCCTGGCGCTCGACAGGCTCAGTCCCGAAGATGCACGTGACGGGATTATAGAGTGCTTTGTCGCAACCCGTCGCAAGAGCCTTGCCCCGGAAGGCGCGGGGACCGAGTCTCTCCCGGCGCTGGAGGGAAAGTTTGAGGCCCACATAAGGGGAATGATGCGGGAGTTCTTTGCCTCGCAAGGGGCTTCGTTCGATGAACCTCGGATAGAGCTATTGGAGAAGGCGAAATCCTACGTTGAGGAAAGACTTGGGATTCAGGGCTTGCCTGGCGGCATTCTGGCCGAGCATAACAAGATATGCACCGAGTTGATTTCTAAAGGCCGCAGGTTCCTTGAAGGCGTGGCAGTGGAGATTCCAACCGCTGAGGTCGCTGCAGCCGAAAAGCCTGGAGAGATCGAACCCGAGGTCAAACCTGCAGAGGTCGGGGTTGGTGAACCTGGAGAAAGGATACTCAAAGAACCCACAGCACTTCCGGTTGAAGAAATCATCGCGCGTCTGAGAGACGAGCTTCGTGAGCTGGTCAGACAGGAGGTGAGCCAGACCCTTTCTTTGAGCCCTAAGCCTTCTTTTCCGCTTAAACCACCTTCAGGCATTGCTGCTCACGTTGCGGGTCGCACTATCTTTCTTGCCTGGTTCGATCAGCCGGATCAGCCATCCTACCACGTATATAAACGTGAAGGCAGCCAGTGGACACGTCTTACAGCCGCACCTCTCAGCAGGCCGTCTTTTCGTCTAGAGAGCGCGAGCGAAGGCGAGTTTGTCTTTGCGGTCTCAACCGTTTCTGCCGACGGCTCTGAGAGCGAACTCAGCACGCAGGTTCAGGTTCGCGTATAGATCTTTGTGTCACCGGAACATCCAATGTTTTGATGCAGGCCAGAGGGGGTGTGGAGTTTTTCTTGCGTGTACAGCTCTAGCGAGGCTGTCAATGGTTAACACATCGTTACCGGGTAGTAGTGGGTTGAGTTCGTCGAGTAGAACGACTTGGACATGAGCATTGCAAATTGAAGATGCAGTTTGAATCCAACGAGGCGCTCGTGTACATAGGCAGGTGAGGCTGTTGTCCATCTTTCCATCCCCCTCGGCGCTTTGGTGCCACACCCTTCACCTGGCAACTATCTCTTGGCGCACGAACCAGGTGCGGTTGACAAATGTCCCTGCCAAGGTAGAATACTGGGATTAATGGAGGAAGAAGAAAGATGACGTTAGAGAAAGAACGAAAACGTGAACTGATAGAAAAGTTCCAGCACCATAAGTCGGACACAGGTTCATCCGATGTGCAGGTGGCGATCCTTACCAAGCGAATAGAGCTTCTTTCCGAGCATCTTAAGCAGCACTATAAGGATCACCACTCCCGCCGCGGGCTGATCAAGATGGTCAACCTGCGCCGCAAGCACCTCAACTACCTTTACAAGAGGGATAGGGACACCTACTACGCCCTTGTAAAGAAGCTCGGGCTGCGAGGTTAGAGATGGAACGAGTAGAGACCGATATAGGCGGACGGCAGCTTTTAATCGAGGCTGGCGATCTGGCCAGACAGGCCAGCGGTGCGGTACGCATCCAGTACGGCGACACCGTTTTACTTTTGACCGCATGTTACAAGGAGGAGCAGGCACAGAGTTTCGGGTTTCTGCCCTTGACCGTTGACTACCGCGAGTACTACTCCGCGGCGGGCAAGATCCCGGGCGGTTTTTTCAAGCGCGAGGGACGTCCGCGCGAGCGCGAGATTCTCATCAGCCGGATGATAGATAGACCAATCCGGCCGCTTTTTCCCGCCGATTTCAACCATGAGATTCAAATCATAGGGTTCCTTCTCTCACACGACGGCCAGAACCAGCCTGATCCCATAGCGATTACTGGAGCCTCCGCCGCACTCATGCTTTCGGAGCTTCCCTTTGACGGACCTATCGCCGCGGTGCGTATAGGACGCAAAGACGGCGAGTTTATAGTTAACCCTACCATTGCCCAGCTGGACGAGTGCGATTTCAACATGCTCGTGGTTTCAAACGGCTCAACGATCAACATAACAGAGTGCGAGGCGAACGAGGTCCCTAACGAGACGGTTGTGGAGGCGATGCGCAAAGGCGTCGAGCTTTGCAAGCCACTGATCCAGATGCAGCGCGAGCTTGCCGCAAAGGCGGGCAAACCAAAGAAGGACTTTGAAGATGAAGGCGCGCCGGCTGAGATCACGGAGAGGGTTAAATCTTTAGCGTCTGCAAAGATCCATGTCTGTAATGATATTAGCGAGAAGCAGGAACGCTCCCTCGCCCACAAGGAGCTCGGGGATGAGATACTGGAAGCGCTTGCAGAGGAGTTTCCGGACTCAGAGCGGATAATCCTTGCGGTGCTGGACAAGCTTATCGAGCGTGACGTGCGCGATCGAGTACTTGCAGGTAAGCGGCTTGATAGCCGAGGTATGGATGAAGTCCGACCCATCTCTTGCGAGGTGGGGGTTCTTCCTCGCACCCACGGCTCCGCACTGTTTACCCGGGGTCAGACCCAGGCTTTGGCGGCTGTTACCCTGGGCACCAAGAGCGATGAGCAGCGGGTTGACGATGTGGAGGGGGACGCGTGGAAGTCATTCATGCTCCACTACGACTTTCCGCCCTTCTCGGTAGGCGAGGTTCGCTTCCTGCGCGGCCCTGGACGGCGCGAGATAGGTCACGGCGCTCTGGCTGAAAAGTCGGTCAGGGTGCTTGCCCCCAAGGAAGGGGAGTTCCCGTACACCATTCGCATCAACTCTCATATCCTTGAGTCCAACGGCTCGAGCTCGATGGCCTCGGTGTGCGGCGCGTCGCTTGCCCTTTTCGATGCAGGGATCCCCATGCGCAAGGCCGTTGCAGGCATCGCAATGGGACTCGTCCTCGAATCCACAGGCTACGTGATCCTTACGGACATCCTCGGAGACGAGGACCACTACGGAGACATGGACTTCAAGGTGGCCGGAACCCGCGACGGCATCACCGGCATCCAGCTCGACCTCAAACTCACAGGCGTCTCCGTCGACATACTTGCCGAGGCGATCGGTAAGGCCACTCGAGCCAGGATGCATATCCTGGACGTTATGGATAAGACTATCTCTGCTCCTCGCAGCGAGCTCAGCGAGTTCGCCCCTCGGATCGCAACGCTCGTGATACCGCACGATAAGATAGGCGAGGTTATAGGTCCGGGCGGAAAGGTGATACGCAAGATCACCGAGGAGACCGACACAACCATAGACATAGACGACGAGACCTCGACCGTAATCATAGCAGGTCCCACGCTTGAAGGGGTCCAGGCAGCGCTCGAACAGGTTAAGGAAATTATCCGAGAGGTAGAAGTCGGTCAGATATACGAAGGCACGGTTGTGCGCATCACCAACTTCGGCGCGTTCGTAGAGCTCTTCCGGGGCAAAGACGGCCTGGTTCACATCTCCAACCTTGCGCCGCATCGCGTGGAACGCGTGGAGGATGTGGTAAAGCTGGGCGATAAAATAAAGGTTCGCGTCAAGGGAATTGACGAGCAGGGCAGGGTGGATCTGACGACTAATCTTGACCCAACAAAGGATCGGCCTCGAAGCTCGCGGGACAGGGGCGGTTCCCGCGGGGGAGAAAGACGTGATGACCGGCGAAGCCATCCGCGAAAATCTGACTCAGACCGGCCTGCGCGTCGTCACTGAGCGAATCCCCGGCTTCCACTCGGTGGCATTGGGGGTTTTCTTCAGGCAAGGCTCGCGTGACGAGGATGCAAAGACCAACGGCACAAGTCACCTTATCGAGCACATGCTCTTTAAGGGGACCTCGAAGCGTTCCTCCAAGGAGATCCTTGCCGCTATCGAGCGCCTCGGCGGAATGAGCGACGGGTTTACCGCCAAGGAGATCACCGGCATAACCGTTCGCTGCCTTGCCGACTCGATGAAGCCGCTCCTTAAACTCCTGTTTGAGATGCTCGGCTCGTCCGTCTTCGACGCCGGGGAGCTGCGCAAGGAGAAGCGGGTTATCTGCGAGGAGATGCGCTCGGTAGAAGAGGACCCTCAGGATATGGTCTTCGACCGCTTCTTTGAGGCCTGTTTTGCCCCGCATCCTCTTGGGTATCCTGTGATCGGCAGGCGCAAGACCCTTTCTGGTATCGGCAGGGAGCGTCTTATGGAGGTCTATCGAAAGAAGTATACGCTGGCCGATTCTATCCTCGTGGCGGTTGGTAACGTGAAGGAAGAGGAGTTGATCAGCCTTCTGCCTCGAGGCAGCAGGCTTGCCCGCGGCGAGCGCAAACCACGTCCCCAGCCCGCGGAGAAGTCCGTACCGGTAAGTATGGTTCATACCCGCAAGGATCTCACCCAGGTACATGCGGTCATGGGTACGCAGACGGTGGGAACCAACTCGGATGAACGCTTCCCACTCGCCCTGCTTGCCACCCTTCTGGGAGGCGGGATGAGCTCGCGGCTCTTTTCACTCCTGCGGGAAGACAAAGGTCTTGTCTACACCATCTCCTCGTTCCTTGAGCTTTTCGAGGACTGCGGGGTTGCCGGATTATACTTTATCACAGGGAAAAGCAAACTGGGCAGGGTGTTCCGGGCCATCGAGCAGGAACTTTCGCGCCTTAAGAGGAAGGGGTTGAATAAGGGCGAGCTTGATACGGCGAAGATCCTTACCAAGAGTTCGCTGCTCTTGAGCATGGAGAGTCTCTCCCACCGTATGATGCGGTTGGGGCACTGGAAGCTTTCAGCGCAGCGCTTCCGCACCATATCCGAGACCCTTGAGGCTTTTGAGAAGGTTACGGAAGACGAGGTGCTGGATATTGCCAGAAAGCTTTTTGATTCAAAGCCCTTTCATACGAGTTTTGTCGGCCCGATTACGGAGCGCGACACCAATCCTCTAACCAGGAGGTAGGATGGATATATCACGCAGGGGCGTTATGATGCCTGCTTCTCCGATCCGCAAGCTCGCCCCTTTGGCGGATGAGGCAAAAAAATCCGGCATCAAGGTTTACCACTTAAACATCGGGCAGCCGGACATCCCTACCCCCACCGAGTTCTTCGAGGCGGTGCACAGGTTCACCGAGCCGGTATTGGCCTACGGGCCCTCAGGCGGCATCGTCCAGCTGCGCCTGGCTGTGGTTGATTACCTTGCAAGCTGCGGGATCGATATAGACCTCGACGAGGTGTGGATCACAACCGGCGGCTCCGAGGCGGTGCTTTTCGCCCTCTGGGCCACCACCGACCCGGATGATGAGGTCATCGTGTTCGAGCCTTTCTACACGAACTACAACGGCTTTGCAGCAGCCGCAGGGGTCAGGTTGGTTCCGATAAAGCTCTCTTTAGAGCAGGGCTTCCGGTTACCCCCTCAGAAGGAGATCGAAAAACACATCAGCAGAAAGACCAAGGCCATCCTCATATGTACCCCTAACAACCCAACCGGCACCGTCCTTACAAAGGAAGAGATGTTCGTTCTCGCAAAGATCGCCAAGAAAAACAACCTCTACCTTATCTCCGACGAGGTTTACCGGGAGTTCATCTACGACGACAGGGAGCATACCTCTGCTTTGACCCTGCCCGGTGTAGAGGACAGGGTGATAGTTACAGATTCCATATCCAAGCGATTCTCAGCGTGCGGTGCACGGATCGGCTTCGTTGTAAGCCGCAACCGGGAGCTAATGGGTGCGATGCTCAAGTTTGCACAGGCGAGGCTGTGTCCGCCCACGGTGGAGCAGTACGGCGCGGTGGCATGTTTTAAGAACATGCCCCGCTTCATGAAGCCGATGATCGCCGAGTATAACCGCAGACGCAAGGCGCTTATCGAAGAGCTCTCAGCTATCCCTGGTGTTGTAGCACCAACGCCCGAGGGCGCCTTTTATGCCGTTGTGCGCCTGCCTGTGGACGATACGGAAAGGTTCGCGGCCTGGCTTTTGACCGATTTCTCGAAAGATAAAAAAACGGTGATGGTCGCTCCGGCAGCGGGTTTCTACGCCTCGCCGGACGCGGGCCGCAACGAGGTGCGCATCGCGTACGTTCTGAAAGAAGCCGCACTGCGCGATGCAATAGCGCTCCTGGCCCAGGCCCTAAAAGACTACCCTTCCTAGAAGGGTCATTCTGATTGAGGGTTCTAGAGGTCAGTGAACACTACTTCCCCCATGTGGGGGGGGTAAGTGAACACGTATACTTCCTTTCACGGGAACTGCTGCGGCGCGGACACTGTGTGGAGGTTTTAACCTCCCGCATCCCGGGTTCATCACCAAACGACGTTCCCACCGTGCGGATAGGTCGGGGAGTGGTTCTTCCCATCAACAAGAGCTTTTCCCGCATCACCGCGGGGGTGGGTATCTGGGGACGAATCAAAAAGCTCATCCGTTACAATCATTACGACGTGATCCACGTGCACGGCTCTTTGGTCCCCATGCTTCCCATGGCGGTGCTTCACTACTCCAGAAACGATAAAAAAAGAACCATCGCGGTGGGAACCTTCCACGCCGGGCACGATCCATCCTCGCTTTACCGTATCTTCAAGCGGCCATTGCACAGGCAGTTCTTTCGCTACTACGACGGCCTGATCGCGGTCTCTCCTGTGGCCGAGGAGACCATGTCCTGCTTCTTTCCCGGAGATTATCGCATCATCCCCAACGGGGTGGACACCGAGGTTTTTTCCCCAGGCAGAAGTGCTCTCGCAGACGAGCTCCCGCATTCCTCACTCAAACTCCTCTTCATGGGCCGGTTTGAGCCCAAGAAAGGGCTGAGACATTTGCTTGGGGCGATGCCGATAATCAAACGCCTGATCCCTGACGTAAAACTCGTGGCGGTTGGCGGAGGGCCGATGAGACCCTACTACAACCGATTCATCGCTCCCGAAGTCAAGGATTCTATAATCTTCGCAGGTGAGATAACGGGTGCTCTGCGTGCGGAGTATTATCGCTGGTGCGATTTGTCCATAGTCCCCTCCATCGGGGCGGAGAGCTTCGGCATCACCCTTATCGAGGCGATGGGATGCGCCAAACCGGTGGTAGCGACCTACATCCCGGCGTTCCGGTACGTTATGAGCGAGAAGGAGGGAATATTTGTCAAGCCCCGCGATCACGCAGACTTAGCTCGAGGGATTCTCGAACTTGCTCGTCGCCGTAGTCAGTGGAGGAGGATAGGAGCCGCTGGACGCAAGAAGGCGCTCGCCTTTTCATGGCCCAGGGTGGCAGAGATGGTTGAGAGCTACTATCAGGAGATAAGGGTAAAACGTGGGATCATCAACCCTGCTCAGAGAAAAGGCGGGGGGTAATGTTTACCATACTGGAGTTTCACAACATCTCCAGCCAAGGGATATGCTGGACAAATATGCCTGCCAAGAGATTCGCCGGGGTGCTTGATCTACTCCAGGCCGAGACCCACATAGTCGCACCCCGGGACCTGGAACGCTACCTTAACTCCCGGAACAACAGCGAACGGCCTCACGTGATGCTTTCCTTCGACGATGGGTATGAGGAGGTTTACTCTCAAGCCTATCCAATAATGAAGGAACGCGGGCTGGCCGGAATGATTTCGATAGTTGCGGGTTACGTGGGGAAGACTAACCTGTGGGATATCATGGGAGGCGGTCTTGATCATCTTGGATGGTCCCAGATCGAAGAACTCCTTGGTGAGGGTTGGAGCATCTGCTCGCACACGATGACCCATCCTGACCTTAAGCGCTGCACCGAAGATCGTCTTATCTGGGAGCTTGAAGCCTCCAAGCGACTGCTGGAGGATCGGCTGGGGCTGGAGGTTCCTGCGGTTGCCTACCCCTTTGGCCGCTTCAACTCGCGGGTGCTTGCCGCGGCCCGCCGTGCAGGCTACAGAATCGGCTTTACCGTGGGCGCAGAACCGTGGCACGGTCCGCGAGGGCCGCTCGTTACTATCCGGGTCCCGGTCTATCAGATCGATTCCGACTCACTCATCCTGGCCAAGGTCAAGCCTGATGGGTTCTTAAAATGGCTCGATGCGCTAAAGAACCGTGCCTTCAACAAGCTCTCACTCGTGACCAGCTTCGTGCACCGCCACCACTTCAAGGGGATGCCGCACCGGTTCTGAGCGGGTTAGCCGATTGACAATCACATAAAATCATGGCCCCCCTATAAGTCCTGTGGCGATAACAACATGATAAAGGACACATGCGCGTCGCAACAAGCTTGCTTGCCATATCAGCCTGATTTACCCTCGCAGGGGTGGAGTTCCGGGTAGTCGAACAGGTTTGCAACCCTTGTGAGGGTTTTCCGTCTTCTTCATTATAAACCAAGGAGGTTTTATGCCTAAGCTTGGACTTATCTCATTCGGGTTAGGGCTTGCTGCTTTCATATTCTTCTTCATAGGCCCGAAGCAGTTGACGGCTCAAGATGTTCCCATACTGTGGTACATAGCCGGCTGGCTTGCCTGGGCCGCCTCACTTGTCGGCGTGCTCATAGGTGTAGAGAGCTTGCGTCAGGAGAAGGGCAAGAGCATTATCTGGTCTGTAGCCGGGCTCATACTGGGCGGTTTGGCGCTTCTCATGCTTCTTACCTGGCTTTCCTGCGCCGAGATCTATACGCCGCCTCCCGTGCCTGTGCCTTAGGGTTGTATTCTTTGGAAGAATCCGGCGTTGCTCGATTGCGCCTAGTTTTTAGGTTTTATCTACTCCGTAAGCAGCACGAGTTTGTGAGATGAGGATTGGTTTCCTTGACGGACGAGAAGGAAGTAGACACCTGCTGGGAGCGGATATCCATTATCATCTTCACCAAGCCAGTAGATGTGTCCCAAAGGATCCGGTTGTAGAACGCATACTCGACGGCCTAGACGATCGTAGATAGTGGGTAGTAGAGATGATTCATCCATTAGGGATTGATCAAGGTAGATATCGAACTCACGACCTATCTGGGGAATTATTAAAGGGTTACCCCCTTGTCTAAAGGAAAGCTCTATCTTTTTTACGATAAGTGATGTTCGCATCCCGGTTTTGAAACAGAGCTTGTAGCGGAAAGCCCGACCTGAGATAGAATAAGGGGCTTGAGGGTCGAGTTTAATCCAATCACTCCAGTTCCCTCCTTCAGGATTTGGCGTTGCGCTTACCCAAAGTTCTACATCCGCGCCTTGGGGTGAACCTTCGCCTTGCCAGGTCGTGTTAATAAGCATAGAGTATCCCTCAAGAACCGCCAGCGAATCCATTGATTCTGTTACCGCTATTATGTCTGGCGGGATATACCAAGCTTCATCCTTGTGAGTGGCCGGGTTGCCCAGGTCCTTTGTGATTCCCGCATCCACTCCTTTTGCAGGCAAAGATAACTTTTCCCATCCTTCGTCCCTGTTGTAGAAGAGGTACATCGACGAAAGACCTTGACTTCCCAGAGCTACATCACAGTTTCCGCCTCTATCGAAGTCTGTTAGATATGCACAAGAGGCTCTCTTCACTGATAAAGAATCAGTTTTCTTGAAACCGCTTTCCGAACCGTAGTATATCAGAGAATAGTCGTCCGCCGAGCATGCAAAGACTATGTCCAGCCAGCCGTCACCATCTATATCAGCCACGCTTGATGCCCAGGGGCCGTGAGCGTACAGGGAATCCATACTAAATTCCCTGTTGCCTTCACCATAGTAGATGTAGGAGTAGTCATAAGCAGTCCAGGCAGGCGGCGGCAAGTTCCGTCCGGCAGTCGGCATCAAA
>JAYELY010000113.1:0-3666 GCA_034717795.1 Caldifarciminota bacterium | reverse complement strand
GCGGTGAAGATTATTCGCATAAATCTCGAAATAGGTCAACTTACCTTCCTCAACCCCGAGCAGGTGATCTTCTGGCTTAAAGAGCTTTTTAAGGATACAGAAGCGGAGGAAGCGGAGATAATTCACAAGATAATTCCGGCCAGGGTGCGTTGTTCCAAGTGCGGATACGAAGGCCCGCTTCAGGTCAAGGATGACCCTTTGTTTCATCAAGCCTTACCGGTTTTCGCATGCCCTCGCTGCGAGCAGGGTTCGCTTGAGATCCTTGAGGGCCGGGACTGTATTGTACGTGACATAGAGATAGAAACCTCACCCGATGGAGATTGCTCGTGTCATTGAGATAGAGATATTCCAGCAAAATGTAATTTCCGGGGTTATAAATTAAGCGAGCGGGACTGGATGCCCCGCTCGCGGGAGGGGTTGATGGTTAGGGGAGGGTTGTTATTTTAATTATAGGACGTGTTTTGCCCGCGTCAAGGTAACCTTTTACCCCACGACGTTACTACGTAACGCCGCGGGGAACCCGAATATGGGACTCAAGAGGTTAACTGCAAATGTCTTGGTTGTGATTCAGAGTATTTGGGGGATAAGGAAATGGTAGGCGAGTCGATAGACTCGCCTTAATTCACAGATTAATGTATCTTAGATTCTCTCTACGCGCCCCAGTGAACGGCCGGGTCGAAACGGTCGTAGTCCTCAATTTCCATCGCGGCGTTGTATTCAGTCTCAAGCAGGTAGTAATGGGTTTGCTCCATCGCGGCCATGTACTTAAGCATGGATTGAGCCTTCGGTTCGGCAATCCTTTCGGCCATGGCCTCGTAGAACGACTTGGCATCTAGTTCGGTCTGCATTGCAGACTTGAGGGCTTCACTTATCCTTCCGCCCTCGTCCGGCTTCCATCCGGGTACCGGTGCTACCGTCTGTTGTGGAATCACAGGTTCAGCCCCTGCGAACTTCTGCTTGAACAGACCTCTCAGGATGCTTTCGTGTTTCTTCTCTTCAGATGCCATGAACCGCATCTTTTCCTTAAGTACGAGGTTCTTGGTGTGATTACTTATTTCCGTGTATATCTCCTGCGCCTCTATCTCGGCCTTTATGGCTATCCCGAAGAGGTCTTGTAAGGAATAATGAGCTTCGGCTTTCATCTGGCTCCTAAGTCTTATCTGGATTAAAGTCTAGGAAATTATCCGGCCAAATCAAGGTCAAATGACCAGTCCAAACCCTATCCTGAGATTGTAGGAGTTTCCTTCCAATCGTGTACCTTTCTCGGATAGAATGGGATGAAACCGCCGAGTACCGATCCCAGCGGCAAATCTCCAGGGTCCCCGCTCCCAAATGCCTTCAGCCGCCACGCTTATCCCGCCCGGATTGGGCCAGGATAAATCAAGGCTATCAACTGGACAGGAGGAATACTTACCCCACAAACGCAGGTTCAAAGAAGGAATGATGCGGTAGCCTGCACCTATTTGCAGGGCCAGCGTGTTGTATTCATAAAGCGGGATTGTAGAAAGGGGGCCGGCGTAGTCTGCGCCTGAATCAAGATATAGAGAGTCCATTGGGGAGGTGAATGCATAGCTCGATGTAACGAACCCCTCAAAGCGGTCGGTTGCTGCGATGTGGATATCGGCTAAAACTTTTAGCGGCAACGAGATGCTTGCTTGGATGTGCTCCTGGTTGTTTATGGTTCCTTTAAGCTGTAGTGGAGTTGCTGGTGAATGCAGGACCAGGTCGAGCTGCAAGCGTTCGGTGAGAGCGAGGAGAAGTCCGGCTGAGAACCCAGTGGTATGTCCAAAGGCTTCCATTGCCTGAGATGCTGTGGAGTCTTTTTCTTCACGCGTTAACCATCCCAGATGATGGTTGTAACCTGCCACCAATGACATTCTGGGTGTTGGCCACCATGCTACTTCGGCTGACAACCTGTAGAGATCAAGGCTCCTTAAGACATCCGGCGACTCTTGCTCCCAAATCTTGCCCCCTGCATCAAGGGTCTGCTCTCCTGATAGCCCCAACTCAAATCTTCCGAATCTCAAGGATACCTGTGCTTGGGGATACCAATTGATTATGGGCAAGGAGCTTGTTCGTTCTGAGACTGTATCTTCAAGATACAGTGACGTTAGACTTGTAATTCCTGAAACATTAACCAAGAATCTGGGACGATTCTTGATAGCCCCTGCCGGACTCGTTATGTGGAGTCGTGCCAACGACAGATCGGCCTCGGGTGTGTCCCACATGGCTGCCCATACGCCTGTAAAGATAAGGATCGAGAGTAAGCCTTGCTTCAATCAGGGTCTCCCATCCCTTAAGCATATCTGAGTTTAGGCTGTCTGTCAACCTGTCAACTATTCGATTCGGAATAGAAGCTCATCCAGTAGAGCCAGAGCCTTTTCCTCCTCGCCTATAGCCTCGGTAACCGCATTTATGAACGGGCGCTCACCTGGAGCGGT
Organism: Caldifarciminota bacterium; assembly: GCA_034717795.1. GTDB lineage: Bacteria > Hydrothermota > Tepidihabitantia > B3-TA06 > B3-TA06 > B3-TA06. Next base: position 1,225 of record JAYELY010000113.1, on the reverse strand, counting down.
CGCGGCTTCCGCAAGACGTTCGGCCACCGTTTTGTATCGCCGCGCAAGTGCAAACATCATGCGTTCGGTTTCGGTGTTGTGAAAATCGGTGTGATGGGAGAGGAAAAGTGCCGCATCGTTGCGGGCTTTTGCAAGGTAGCGGGCCAAATTGATGTGATGGTTTGCCTCGTGGGTATAGGTTTCAGCGATACGCTCTCGCCACAAGAGGTATGCGTCCAGCCCGCTTATCCATTTGCCTTGGGGGATACGGTTTGCTCCTAGGGTTTCGGCCTGACGCAGGATTACCCGTATGCTTGTCTTTATACGTGGCGACACCGCCGGTCCGCCGACTATCAGCAGTTTGCGCGGCCAGCAGGTGTTTAGGAGCTTGTGTTTTACACCGGGGATCAATCCCTTCAAGAACCGCTCTTTGCCGTCCCAGTCGGTAATGATCCCCCACAGATACTCAGGCCAGACCTCAGAAGCCGCCACAGGGATGCCGGCCTGAAGGTTGTTTTCAACCCTGCCCTTCCAGTGGCGAATGAAATGGCCCAAAAGGTCACGCTCGCTCGCTGGAGCGCGGAGAAGTCCCCCACGAAGTCCCAGTATGCGCAGGAGCGGCTCTGCAAAAAGGTCGCAGTTTACCTCCTTCCACGACCTGACCGGTTTGCTTGGGTGAGCCCAGATGGCAAAGGCATTTAAAGAGAATCCTCGTATATCAAATGGCGCCGCCTTCACGTTCAAACGGTGCAGAATTGCACACAAGCTCCAGCTGAACGAACATTCAGTTGCTTCGGGAAATTCCTGCATCTTTAGCGTCACACCCGTGGCCATTGCTTATCCTCTGAATTGTAGCTTCTTTAATTGAGCATTCGCCATTTGCTCTCCTCCTACACTCTTATTGTAGTGTGGAAGAGGCAGGCGTCAATGCGTCAAATTAAAAAGATTCATGGGCGTGGAAGAAAGAGATGCCGTCTCATGCGCTTGAATTGACTTTATGTTTTTTTTGTGCCTATCTGACTACGAACGCGGAAAGCCCGATGAATATGATACAGTTGAGAGCGGCAATCAGCGCCGCCCTTGCCCATGAAGCGCCGAACACCCTGCGGAATCCGTAGGCGTAGAGGAATCCCTCGGCTCCTACTGCCGCCGCATGAAAAGGCGCTGCCCAGAGTAGAGTCCAGTGACCTGAGAAGATGAGAAAAAGGTCCCACGCAAGACAGAAAATCCATGGCAGGAATAATCC
>JAYELY010000112.1:0-18637 GCA_034717795.1 Caldifarciminota bacterium | reverse complement strand
GAGTGGAGATGGTGATGCCGGGCGACAACGTTGAGTTGATGGTGGAGCTTATCAGTGACGTTGCATTGGAGGACGGTTCTCGTTTTGCTATCCGAGAGGGCGGTCGAACGGTTGGCGCCGGAGTGGTCACCAAGGTAATTGAGTGATGCGTGTAATCATAACACTTGCCTGTTCGGAGTGTAAGCGACGCAATTACACTACCACCAAGAATAAGCGCAACACGCAGGATCGAGTCACCATCAAGAAATACTGCCGATTCTGCCACAAGCATACAGAGCATAAAGAAGTCAAGTAACAGGCCTGTAGCTCTAACGGCAGAGCACCGGACTCCAAATCCGGGTGTTGGGGGTTCGAATCCCTCCAGGCCTGCTTGAACCAAGCGAGGAATAGGTGTTTGCTAAGATTAGAGATTTCTTCAAAGGCGTAGTGAGTGAGATGAAGCGCGTTTCGTGGACGTCGCGCAAGGAGCTTATAACTTCTACTACCGCTGTTCTTGTCCTGAGCCTCATAATGACCTTGTTCATTTGGGGCGTAGATTCGGTATTCAAAACGCTTCTGGCGCTTATTTTAAAGGCATTCGTATGAAGTTTTTTGTCGTTCACACCTACACCGGGCACGAAGCCAAGGTTAAGAAGTTGCTTTCAAAGCTTATCGAGCGCAGTGAGTTGGCGGATAAGTTCGGGCGGATAATAGTGCCTGTGGAACGGGTGTGGTGCGTCAAGAAAGGCAAAAAGAGTGTGGAGGAGAGACGTCTCTTTCCAGGACACATCCTTGTGGAGATGGAGTCTGCCGAGGAGACGTTTAAGCTGGTTAACTCCACTCCTGGAGTGGTGAGACTCCTGGGAACCCAAAAGAGTCCTTCTGCTCTGTCAGAAGAAGAGACTGTGGCCGTTCTGGAGGAGATGAACAAGGGGCAGGAGAAGATGACTGCAGAGGTGCCGTTTTCCACCGGCGAGAGCGTCAAGATCACCTCAGGCCCTTTTGCCGGTTTTATAGGGACCGTGGATGAGATCAACCCGGAGCGCGGGAAGGTGCGGGTGTTTGTAACGATTTTCGGGCGCTCGACGCCCATAGAACTTGATATTATCGAAGTGCAAACGATTTAACAGACGAAGGAGTAAGAAAGTGGCCAAGGTTAAAGGTAAACCGGTTATTGGACAGATCAAGCTGCACATCCCGGCAGGTCAGGCGACCCCTGCTCCTCCAGTAGGCCCTGCTCTGAGCCAGTGGCAGCTTAACATACCGGATTTCTGCAAGCAGTTCAACGCTGCTACATCTAAACTCTCTCCGGGATTAACCACGCCGGTGATTATCACCGTCTACAAGAACAAAACTTTCTCCTTCGCAACCAAGAGCCCTCCTGCGTCGGTCCTTTTGAAGCAGGCATGCAAGATAGCCAAGGGATCGAGCACCCCCAATACCGTAAAGGTGGCTTCTATCAAAAGGAAGCAGCTTCTTGAGATCGTCCGTAAGAAGAAAGCCGATCTCAATGCCGCATCCGATGATGCCGCCGTGAGGATTATCGAAGGAACCGCCCGATCCATGGGCATCACGGTGGAGGATTGATGCAGCACGGCAAACGATATCGAGATATTGCTACAAAGGTAGATGCGACCCGCTACTATTCGTTGGATGAGGCTTTGTCCTTGCTTAAGGAGACGGTAAGCGCCAAGTTCGACGAGACCGTGGATATAGGCGTCAAGCTTGGTGTTGATCCGCGCAAGGCCGATCAGATGGTGCGCGGCACGGTTTCTTTGCCCAAGGGAACCGGCAGGGAAGTTAAGGTGCTTGTTTTCGCAAAGGGCGAGAAGGAGCAAGAGGCAAAAGAGGCGGGCGCGGATTACGTCGGCCTCGATGACCTTGTAGAGAAAGTTCAAGGGGGCTGGTTCGACTTTGATGTCGCGGTAGCTACGCCGGACACGATGTCAGTGGTAGGAAAAATGGGTAAGCTTCTGGGTCCCAGAGGCCTTATGCCCTCGCCCAAGGCCGGAACCGTAACCGTTGATGTCGCTCAGGCGGTGAAGCAGATTAAAGCCGGACGGGTGCAGTTCCGCACCGACCGAACGGGCAACGTTCACGGAGTGCTGGGAAAGGTCAGTTTTTCGGCCCAGGATATTCGGACCAACCTTCTTGTGTTCATAGCCGAGCTTAATCGGCTGCGCCCAAAGACCTTCAAAGGACAGTACATCCGCTCGATCTATATATCCGCCACGATGGGGCCGTCCATAAAGCTTGATCCTAAAGAAATTGCGGAACTTGCGCGCAAAGAGGATCTGTAATGATCAAGGCTGGGAAGAAGAAGCTGGTGACCGAACTCGTCCGGGAGTTTGCCAAGGCAGATAACTACTACTTTGCCGATTTTACCGGGATCAATGCCAACGATGTAACCCAACTGCGTAGCGAGCTGCGCGCTGAGAACGCCCGGATGAAGGTGGTTAAGAACCGCTTGCTGGTACGTGTTCTATCAGAGCTCGATGTAGAGATCCCTGATCCAGCGGTTCTGCTTGGTTCTACCGCGGTGCTTTATTCACTGGACGACGAGTTGGTTCCGGCACGCAAGGTCTCGGAGTTCGCCAGAAAGGATGTTTCCATAAGATTCAAGGGAGCGTTTCTTGAAGGACGTTTCCTTACGGTTGAGGAGGTAGAGCGTCTGGCCAGGATTCCATCACATGCGGAGTTGCTTTCGCAGCTCGTCGGTTTACTTGAAGGAACAAAGAGTGCGCTGGTCAGTGTTTTGCAGGCCAAGCTGCATGAGTTAGTAGGAGTTTTGAGTTCGCTCAGAGCGCAAAAGGAGGAAGAATGAGCGAAGAAGCCGCCAAGGCTACGGAGACAAAAGAGACTCAAGAGCCTAAAGAAGTCAAGAAAGCAGAAGCTAAAAAGGTCAAGGAAACCGCCACTGCGGTTGCCGAAAAGAAAGAAGAGAAGAAGGTAAAGAAGACCACGGCTAAGTCCGGCACAGCCAAGCTGGATAAGCTTATCGATGAAATCGGTTCTCTTACCGTTCTCGAACTTGCAGAACTGGTGGAGACTTTGAAGGAGAGGTTTTCAATCCAGGCGGTTGCCGTTTCTCCTGCCGCCGCTGCTGGTCCCCCTGCCGAGGCTCCTGTCGAGAAAAGCGAGTTTGATATTGTAATCACCGATGTCGGCGGACAGAAGTTGCAGGTTCTTAAAGAGGTGCGCAGCCTCACCGGCCTTGGACTCAAGGAAGCCAAGGAGCTTATCGACAATCTTCCTGGAACCGTCAAGGAAGCCGCCGGCAAAGAGGAAGCCGAGGAGATCAAGAAGAAACTGGAGTCGGTTGGAGCCAAGGTAAAGCTGAAGTAGGCTGATGAAGTTCAAGGACTTCTCGAAGCTTCCGAAACACGGAACGGCCGAGGCGATCAAAAACATCCAGGTGGGCTCCTTTGAGGAGTGTCTGCAGACCGACGTTCCGCCAGAGAAGCGAAAACTCATAGGCCTGGAGGCCGCTTTCGGCGAGGCCTTTCCTGTAGAGGATATTCACAGTCATCTTAGGCTTGAATATCTGGGGTATGAAGTAGGGCCTTTGCTTTATACGCCTGAGGAGGCGATAGAACGCGGCGCTACCTACTACAGGCCTGTAAACGGTTTCTTCAGGCTGACCCGGTTCTTTGAACCCGAAGAAAAGGGGGCCGAGCCCCGCATAAAGGATGTAATCGAACAGAAGGTTTACATCTGTGACGTTCCCTACATCACCTCGGGCGGCAGCTTTATCATCCACGGGGTGGAGCGCGTGGTTATCAGCCAGTTGCAGCGCTCACCTGGTATCTACTTCTCATTTATGAAGGGTGCCTACTCCACGCTGATTGTTCCCGAACGCGGCGCCTGGTTTCAGATAGACGTGGGAACCAATAACGTTCTCACCGCGGTGTTTGAGCGAAGGCGCAAGGTGCCACTTTTTACCTTCCTAAGGGCGCTGGGGTATGCCCCTGAAGATCTGGTAGACGAGTTCGTTCGCACGCGCGAGACAGCTCCCAAAAAGGGAGTTGTTTTGGCCGCCACAGTCAAGACCTCTGATGGCGTGACACTGGCCGATCTTGGCGACGAACTCAACACCGAACTCTGTGATTTTCTTACCGAACGTGGGGTCACCAAGGTCAAGGTCTTCGATGAGGACCGCTACGGCGTGCGGGTGCTTATCGATTCGATCCGTGCCGACAAGTCCACGTCGGAAGACGACGCCTTGCGGAGGATCTACTACAAGCTGCGTTCGGTGATGCCCTCAACGATCGACCTGGCCAAACGACTTGTCTTCGGGATGCTTTTCGATTACCGCAGGTTCAGCTTGGGCAGGGTCGGCAGACACAAGCTTAACGCGAAACTCGGGTTTAAGAAAAGAAACGATCTGATCCTGCGCAAGGACGAGATGCTTGCCATCTCAAAGAGACTTATCGAGTTCACCGAGCGCCGCCACCCCTCCGATGATATGGATCACCTCTCCAACCGTCGCGTTAAGGGTATAGGGGAGCAGCTCTACAACGTCTTCCGACAATCGCTCCTGCAGCTGGGGCAGAACGCCAAGGAGCGCGCGAGCTTCATCGACGAGGAAAAGGCCACACCCCTTGAACTCCTCAACTCTCCGGTCGTCTCCAACAGCGTTACGCGTTTCTTTACCACCGGCACCGTATCCCAATTCATGGAACAGGTCAATCCGTTGGCGGAGCTTACGCATAAGCGTCGTCTGACAGCGCTCGGTCCTGGCGGGCTCACCAAGGATACGGCGGGTTTCGAGGTGCGCGACGTTCACTACTCCCACTTCGGCCGCATATGTCCTATCGAGACACCGGAAGGACAGAACATCGGTCTTATCACCTCACTTGCCTACTACGCCAAGATCGACCCCTACGGCTTCATAAAGACCCCTTACGTAAAGGTGGAGAACGGTCGTATAACCGGTAAGGTTGATTACCTGAACGCCGAAGCCGAAGAGGGGTTTGCCGTCGCACCCTCTGATGAGCTTGAGCTTGACTCCGAGCGCCGCATTAAAGGTAACGAGGTCCCCGCGCGTTATCGTAGTGAGGTGGTGACGGTTCCGCCAGAGAAGATAGACTACGTAACCTTCTCTCCCAAACAGATATTCGCACCTTCTACCTCTCTTATTCCATTCCTTGAGCATGACGACGGCGACCGGGCACTCATGGGTTCAAATATGCAGCGTCAGGCCGTACCCCTCATTAAGTCAGAGGTTCCTTACGTTATGACAGGTATAGAGGAGATCGTTGCCCGAAAGGCGGAGTCGGTTGTTGTGGCGGATGCGCCCGGACAGGTGGCCTATGTGGATGCCAAGAGGATTCTTCTTGAGACGAAGGACGGTATCCAAGAGTACCGGTTACGTAACTTTCAGAAATCCAATCAGTATACCTGTATTCACTACCGGCCGATCGTTAAGCCTGGAGAGCGTGTAAAGCGCGGTCAGGCTCTGGCCGACGGTCCCTCAACCTCCCAGGGGCATCTTGCACTGGGACGCAACATTCTTGTTGCTTTTATGCCTATGTGGGGTTATAACTACGAGGACGCAATCGTTCTCTCAGAGCGTGTTCTGGTGGATGATGAGTTTACCTCGATCCAGGTTCTTGAATATGAGATTGAAGCCAGAGAGACCAGACTCGGTCCGGAGGAGATTACGAGAGATATACCCGGAGCCTCCGAGTCCGACCTTGTTGATCTTGACGAGTTCGGGGTCGTTCGCATCGGGGCGGAGGTCAAGCCCGACGATATCCTTGCGGGTCGCATCACACCTCGCGGTGATACGGAACTTACCCCTGAGGAACGCCTTCTTCGTGCGATCTTCGGGGAGAAGGCGACAAACGTCCGCGATACCTCTCTGCGCGTGGACCCCGGGGTCTTCGGTACGGTGATAGGATGCAGGATACTTACACGCAACACACAGGATCCCTTAGCACGTCGCGTAATCGAGGAACGCCGTAAGGATGTTGAGAAGCGCTTCGAGGACCGTCGTGAGCTCTTGATTGCTCAACGCGACACGGAACTGCGCCGTCTGCTTTCCGGCCAGAAGCTTGCTGCTGCCGTTATTGATAAACGCGGCAAGGAAGTGCTTGCCAAGGATCTGCTTCTCACCGATTCCTTTCTTGAGACTCTGCCTTTTGACAAACTGAAGCTTGCAAAGATTGAGCTTACGAATAAGGAAAGGACAGAAAAGCTCTCAGGGCTGCTTGAGCGAACAGCCAAGGCGCTTGTCGAGCTGGAAGATGAGATGCGTACCCAGCTTGAAAACACCTCAAGAGGCGACGATTTGCCGCACGGGGTGATTAAATCGCTGAAGATCTATATAGCCCAGAAGCGCAACCTCTCGGTAGGCGACAAGCTTTCAGGTCGTCATGGAAACAAGGGTGTTGTATCCAAGATCCTTCCGGTCGAGGATATGCCTTACCTGCCAGATGGCACACCGATTGACATGGTTCTTAATACCCTGGGTGTGCCTTCACGTATGAACATCGGGCAGATTCTTGAGACGATCCTTGGATACGCCGCTCGCCGATTGGGTTACAAGGCTATCTGTCCGATCTTTGAGGGCGCCACGATTGAAGAGATCAAAGAAGAACTTCGTGAAGCTGGTCTGCCTCTTTCCGGCAAGGTGAAGCTTCGCGACGGCCGCACCGGCGAGGAGTTCGATGGAGAGGTTACCGTAGGGTACATGTATATGATGAAGCTCATTCATATGGTTGACGACAAGATTCATGCCCGTTCGACCGGAACCTACTCTCTGATTACCCAGCAGCCTCTGGGTGGAAAGGCTCAGTTCGGCGGCCAGCGCTTCGGAGAGATGGAGGTCTGGGCGCTTGAGGCCTACGGTGCTGCTCACACCCTTCAGGAGATGCTAACCATCAAGTCGGATGACGTGGAAGGGCGCAACGCCTTGTATGAAGCGCTTATCAAGGGGAAGAACCCTCCGCCTCCGCAGATGCCCGCAAGCTTTAACGTGCTTGTAAAGGAGCTTCGGGGGCTTGGGCTTAATCTGGTTCCACTAAAGGAGAAGAAGGATGCCTCCTGATAGAATTGAAGGTTGGGATTTTGACGCTCTCAGGATTCAAATAGCCTCGCCTGAGGACGTACGCAGCTGGTCTATGGGTGAGGTTACCAAGGCAGAGACCATCAACTACCGGACGCAGAAGCCTGAACGTGACGGGCTGTTCTGTGAGCGTATCTTCGGTCCTGTCAAGGACTATGAGTGCAGCTGCGGCAAGTACAAGAAGGTTCGCTACAAGGGGATAGTCTGCGACCGCTGCGGCGTTGAAATTACAACCTCGGCTGTACGCCGGGAACGCATGGGGCACATCGAGCTGGCAATCCCTGTTGTTCATCCCCTCTTCTACAAGGTTCCTCCTTCCAAGATAGGCAAACTTCTCGATCTATCCGCCGGACAGATTGAGAGTGTCATCAACTACGAAGCCTACGTTGTGCTTGAGGCAGGCTCGGCACCCTACAAGAAGCTTTCCCTTATCTACGACGAGGACGAGTATCACGAGGCTGTCTCGAAATACGAGGGGCTTAAGGCCGAGATGGGTGCAGAGTCGCTTTTGGAACTTTTAAGAGAGATAGACCTTGATGACCTTTCGGCTGAGCTTAAGTCGCGAATCAAACACGAGGTATCCAAACGTCGGGTGTTGCTTGATCGCCTCAAGATCGTAGAGGCGTTCCGCCAGTCTGAGAACCGCGTGGAGTGGATGATTCTTGAGGTTATACCGATTATCCCACCCGACCTGCGTCCCCTTGTGGCCCTTGAGGGTGGTCGCTATGCGACCTCGGATATCAACGATCTTTATAAACGTGTCGTAGTCCGCAACAACCGGCTGAAGCATCTGATGTCCATCAAGACCCCGGATATCATCCTCAAGAACGAGAAACGGATGCTTCAGGAGGCTCTAAACGCGCTGTTTGATAACGAGCACCTTGCTCGTCCGGTCAGGGGACGCGGCAACCGTCCGCTTAAATCGCTGTCCGAGACCCTAAGAGGCAAACAGGGCAGGTTCCGCCGCAACCTTTTGGGCAAACGAGTCGACTACTCCGGTCGTTCGGTGATCGTGGTAGATCCGCATCTTAAGCTTCACGAATGCTCCCTTCCCAAGGAGATGGCCAAGGAGCTCTTCAAACCGGTAGTCCTGCAGCGCCTGGAAGCGCGTAAGGCTGCTCAGTCCGATCGCAGTGCCAAGGAGCTCTTCCGTATGGGAGCGCCTGAGATGTGGGAGGTACTTGAGGAAGTCGTTAAATCGCACCCCGTGCTCCTCAACCGGGCACCTACCCTGCACCGTCTCTCGGTAGAAGCCTTCTATCCCCGGCTGTGGGAGAACCGTGCTATCGGTATCCATCCTCTGGTCTGCCCACCATTCAACGCGGACTTTGACGGCGACACCATGTCTGTTCACGTGCCCTTCACGCCCGAGGCGATCCTTGAAAGCTCGGTGCTCCTATTGGCATCGAACAACGTCCTTTCGCCCGCGAACGGGAGACCTTTGATGGTGCCAGGCCAGGACATGGTGCTTGGAATCTACTACATCACCAAGCGACATTCTGGAAAGGCGAGAGATCAAAGGCTCCTGTACGACGGCTTCCAGGAACTGCACGTGGCCTATGACAACCACGATCTGGGGTTGTTTGACGAGATTGACTGGGTGCATAATGGCAAGAAGATACACACCACGATGGGGAGGGTTTTCCTCAACGAGATTCTTCCCCCCGAACTGCGTTTTGTCAACGAGGTGCTCGACAACAAGAAAACAGTCAACCTGATAGCCCGTTGCTTCAAGCGATTCGGTTTCAAGCGCACCGCAGAGCTTCTGGATTCGCTCAAGGAATTGGGATTTTACTATGCTACTCGATCCGGTGCCTCTATAGGGATTGACGATTTGGTTGAGCCGTACACCAAGCAAAAGATCATCGCACAGGGCATGAAGGAGGCCAAGCGGTATTACGACGCATACGAGAAGGGTGTCATTACCGAGCGGGAGAGGTACAACAATGTAGTGAACATGTGGGTTAACGTATTGAGGGAGCTTTTGGATTACATGATGAGCGATCTTGCGTTGGATCAGGAAGGATTCAACCCTCTCTTCATGCTTATTGATTCAGGTGCTCGTGGTTCCAAGGATCAGGCCAAGCAGCTTGCTGCGATGCGCGGACTTATGTCACGTCCTTCTCGTCGCTTGACAGGCGAGGAGGTAATTGAGCGTCCTATCGTTAGTTCTTTCAAGAACGGTCTTACGGTTCTCGAGTACTTCCTATCTACACACGGTGCGCGTAAGGGCCTGACTGACACCGCTCTCAAAACCGCGGAGGCCGGTTACCTTACCCGTCGCCTTGTTGACGTCGCCCAGGATGCCATCGTTTCCATTGATGATTGTGGGACGATTCTGGGTGAAGAGGTTGGCGCACTGCGTGAAGGCGGAAAGGTGATGGAGGCGCTTTCTGAGCGTATCACCGGTCGCATAGCACTGCAGAGCGTTCAGAATCCTATCACTGGTGAGGTGATAGTCTACGCCGGCGAAGAGATCACCGAAGAGAAGGCAGCCGAGATAGAACAGGTGGGTATAGAGGAGGTGCGTGTCCGGTCGGTGCTGACGTGCGAAGCAGCCAGCGGAACATGCGCTCAGTGCTACGGCCACAATCCGGCGACCGGCAGGATGGTTGAGATAGGCGAAGCGGTTGGGATCATGGCTGCCCAATCGATTGGCGAACCTGGCACCCAGCTTACCCTTCGCACCTTCCACTACGGCGGTGTTGCACAGCGCGCGGCAGAAGAGACGAGTATGGAGGCCAAATTCGACGGCGAGGTAAAGTTCGGCAAGCTGGAAACGGTCGAGCGCTCCGATGGTGCAGCGATTGTAATTGGCGAGGGCGGTACGATTGAACTCACTTCAGAAAAACGCAAGGTCACCTTTGTTGTTCCGAAGGGTTCTCTGCTTCGGGTCAAGGAAGGCGAGGAGGTCAGCGAAGGAACCGTTCTCTTTGAATGGGAGCCCTACGTGATCTCAATTATCTCGCATAACACTGGCAAGATTCGCTTTGTGGATATCATCCCCGGGGTTACCCTGCGCGAGGATGTGATCGGCACCTCTGAGCGCAAACAGATGATTATCGTCGAGGACAGAGAGAAACGTCGTCACCCTCAGCTTGAGATCCGTGATGCTAAGGGTAAGATGTTGGAACGCTACGAGCTGCCAGCGGGTGCATCCCTCCTTGTTGAAGACGGTGCCAAGATGGGCGCAGGAGAGATACTCGCCAAGTTCCAGCGGGCGATCGGCAAGACTACCGATATCACCGGAGGTCTGCCTCGAGTCTCAGAGCTTTTCGAAGCCAAGCATCCTAAGAACCCCGCGATTATTGCAGATATCGACGGGACGGTTCATATAGATCCGCCAGATGAGGGTGTGCGCCGGTTGCGTATCGTATCCGAGTCAGGGACCGAGAAGGAGTACAAGGTTCCTTACGCCAAGTATCTTCTCGTTGAAGATGGGGGCTACGTGAAGGCGGGTGAGAAGCTCTGTGAGGGTAACATAGATCCTCATGACATCCTGCGCGTTAAGGGGCGCATGGCTGTGATGGAGTATCTGACCAACGAGATTCAGGAGGTTTACCGCATGCAGGGGGTGAGGATTAACGACAAGCATATAGCACTTATTGTGCGGCAGATGCTTAGCAAGGTAAAGATAGACGATCCAGGAGACTCCACGTTCGTGGAGGGAGAGATCGTCGAGAAGCAGCGTATCCAGGAGGTGAATGATAAGCTTCGGGCTGAGGGGGCTGCTCCCGCGACCTTCCATCCCATCCTCCTGGGTATCACCAGAGCCTCACTCACTACTGACAGCTTCTTTGCAGCCGCCTCGTTCCAGGAAACCACCAGGATTCTCTCGATGGCTGCTGTGGAGGGCAAGGTAGATCGTCTTACAGGGCTTAAGGAAAACGTGATCGTGGGCAAGCTGATCCCGGCCGGAACCGGGTTCCCTCGCTTTGTCCTTAAACACGGAGAAGAAGAAGAGATCATAGAGCAAGAAGAGATGCCAAAAACGGAGGCCGGATAGAGATGCCGACAGTTAATCAGCTGATTCGTTACGGCCGTAAGATGCCTAAGAGGAGATCCTCGACAGCCGCGCTTGGTGGCAACCCTCAGAAACGGGGTGTTTGCACGCGTGTCTACACCACCACTCCGAAGAAGCCGAACTCGGCTCTCAGAAAGGTGTGTAAGGTGCGTTTAACAAACGGCTACGAGGTGATTGCCTACATCCCGGGCGAAGGACATAACCTTCAGGAACACTCGGTTGTTTTAATCCAGGGCGGTCGTGTTAAAGATCTGCCTGGTGTGCGCTACCGTGTGATTCGAGGGGTGTTGGATACCGCAGGCGTCGAGGGTCGAAAACAAGCTCGCTCACTGTATGGGGTGAAGCGCCCCAAGAAAGCTTAAGGAGGCTCTGTGGGCAGAAGACGTAGAGCCTCGGTGCGTGAGGTCCAGCCGGACCCGCGCTACAACTCAACCCTTGTTGCCAAGTTCATCAACAACCTTATGTGGGCTGGCAAGAAAACGGTGGCGCAGAAGATCTTCTACGAAGCGCTGGAGATCATAGAGCGCAAGATGAAGGAAGACGCCTATACGGTTTTTGAACGCGCGTTCAACAACGTCAGGCCCGTGCTTGAGGTGAGACCACGTCGTGTAGGCGGTTCCACCTACCAGGTTCCGATGGAGGTAAGGTTTAAGCGCCGCCAATCCTTGGCTATCAAGTGGATCATCCGTGCGGCTCGCTCAAGAAGTGAGTATCGTATGTCTGAAAGGTTGGCTAACGAGCTCTTGGATGCCGTCCGGAATCAGGGTGCAGCATGCAAGAAGAAGGAGGAGACCCACAAGATGGCCGAGGCAAACCGTGCGTTCGCACACTTCCGATGGTAGAGACTGGAGCAGGAATGAACCAAGAAACCCATAAATGGTGGCTGGTGGATGCCCGTGACAAGGTTCTGGGTCGTCTGGCAACGCGTATAGCCACGATCTTGATGGGCAAGAGCAAGCCGACCTACACGCCGCATGTGGATGCAGGCGACTTTGTCGTGGTCCTAAACGCCGATAAGGTTCGTCTAACAGGTAAGAAGGCCGAGAATAAGGTTTACTATCATCATACCTTCTACCCGGGCGGCTTGAAGGAGATCCCGTTCAAGATGATGCGTAAGCGTCATCCTGAGCGTGTGCTGTTCCTGGCGGTAAAGAACATGCTGCCAAAGAATAAGCTTCGCGCTCGCAGGCTGAAGAGGCTCAAGATCTATGCATCGGCTTTGCATCCGCACCATGCGCAGAAGCCTTCCGTGCTTGAGATTGGAGGTCGCTGATGGCAGCCGAGCATGCCGTCGGAAGCCGCAAGCGTGCGAGTGCTAAGATCTGGCTTACTCCAGGGGAAGGTAAATTTACGGTCAACGGCAAAGAACTTGATGAGTACCTTAAACGCAAGGATCTGTTCCTTGTGGCCATTCGCCCGCTTGAAGTAACAAAGGCCCTCAAGAGATTTGACGTTCGCGTTCAGGTAAAAGGCGGGGGAATCTCTGCTCAGGCAGGCGCTATCAGTTTGGGGGTGGCGCGTGCGCTTGTCAAACATGAGCCGGATCTTCAGAAGGCCTTGAAGGATGCCAGTCTTCTTACAAGAGACCCCAGAGAGAAAGAGCGTATGAAGTATGGCTTAGCTAAACGCAGAAAGAGTTTCCAATGGACAAAGCGATGAGTAAAGAACAGGATAGTGCCGTGGGCGTCCCGGTTGTGTCTTTTGATCTCAAGAGTTTGCTTGAGGCCGGTGTGCATTTTGGTCACAGAGCCCGGCGGTGGAACCCGAAGTTCGAGCGCTTCACCTACGGGAAGCGCAATGGCATTCACATCATAGACATCCGTCAGACACTTGAGCGTTTGCGGCTCGCTTACGAGGCGGTCGGCTCGATACTTGAGACTGGCGGCGATGCTATCTTCGTGGGAACCAAGCAGCAGGCACGCGAGATAATAACCGAAGAAGCCGAACGCTGCGGCAGTCACTTCGTGCTTGACCGTTGGGTTGGCGGGCTTCTCACCAACTTTGGAAACATCTCCCAGCGTGTCCAGCGTTACGCAGAGCTTGACTCGATTATAACAGGCGAGCAGTTCAAGGGGCTTCCGGAAAAAGAACAGGTGCGACTCATGCGGCTTCACCGCAAGATGAGCAAGCTTTACCGGGGCGTCAAGAACATGGATTCCATACCCGCGTTGATGTTCGTTGTCGATCCGGTGAAGGAGGCCACCGCGATAGCCGAAGCCAAAAGACTCAATATACCGGTTATCGCATTAATTGATACAAACGGGGATCCGGATTCGGTGGACTACCCAATCCCCGGCAACGACGACGCCATGCGTTCGATCAAGCTTGTGACCTCGATCGTTGCAGATGCGGTTATGCGTATCAAGAAGGCTTTTGAGACCGACCTTGGAGAAGAAAGAGAGGATAAATCGTGAGCGAACTGGATGCGATCAGGGAACTGCGGGCGCGGACCGGCGCCGGAGTACTTGATTGCAAGAAGGCGATTGCTGAATCCGGAGGTGATGTCCAGAAGGCGATAGATGTCCTTCGCAAGAGGGGCATCGCCAGGGCCGAGTCCAAGGCCGGACGTGAAGCAAAGGAAGGGATTATTGAAGCCTACATCCATCCAGGCGCGAAACTCGGGGTTTTGCTTGAACTCAACTGTGAAACGGATTTCGTGGCCCGCAACCAGGAGTTCAAGAACCTCGCCCATGACGTCGCCATGCACATAGCCGCCTCTGATCCTGTTGCGGTATCACGCGGGGACGTTCCTGAAGAGGTTCTACAAAGGGAGCGCGAGATATACACCGAGCAGGCCAGGGCTTCGGGTAAGCCGGAACACG
Source organism: Caldifarciminota bacterium (assembly GCA_034717795.1). GTDB lineage: Bacteria > Hydrothermota > Tepidihabitantia > B3-TA06 > B3-TA06 > B3-TA06. The sequence goes on along the minus strand of JAYELY010000112.1, from coordinate 4,743 downwards.
TTATAGAAAAGGTCGTTGTGGGCCGTCTTGACAAATACTACAAGGAGAACTGTCTTCTCGAACAGCCGTTTGTCAAAGACCCGGATAAGACAGTCAAGGATGTTGTTACCGAGGCGATCGCCCTCCTGGGTGAAAACATCTTCGTTCAGAGGTTTCAGCGGTTTAAGGTTGGAGAAGAGTAATCAATCGGTTCGAGCGGTTTGAGGTTGGAGAAGAGCGATAATCGATCGGTTTAAGTGTTTTGAGTTGGCGAAAAGTAATAACCAATCAGGTTGAGTGGTTTGAAGTTGGAAAAGATTAAGGGACAATTCATTAACGAGAAAGATGAAGGCCTCCTCCTCAAGTTGAGTGGGGAGGTTTTCTCTCACCTCGAGGTCCTTGATGGGATAGTTGGTGAGATAGCAGATCTTATCAGCAAGATGCGGTTTGCAGTTCTTGTGGGCGGCGGGAACCATGTCCGCGGTGCGGGGTCGGGACGCAGCGGCGAGGATCGCGTCTTTGCCGATCGCATGGGTATGATAGGAACCCTTCTTAACGCGCTGCGTCTTGAGAGCATGCTGCGCGATGCCGGGATTTATGCCGTTCACATGAGTGCTGTGCCGATAGCATGGGTCAGGCGTTACGATCCCGTAGGAGCACGGGATACGTTCTGCGACCGTAAACTGCTTATCCTCAGCGGTGGAGCCGGTTTGCCTTACTTCTCCACCGATACCGCGGCTGTGCTGCGTGCGATTGAAATCGGCGCAAAAAGGGTGCTTAAGGGAACAAAGGTGAAGGGGGTCTACTCCGATGATCCGGAAAGGAATCCGGATGCTTGTTTCTTTGAAGAACTCAGCTACGCAGAGGTGCTCGCGCAGAATCTGGCGGTTATGGATCAGACCGCCTTCTCGCTTGCGCGCGAGTACGATCTTATAATTCAGGTTTTCGATGTATTCTCCCCGGGAAACATTGGCCGCCTCGTTCGCGGCCAGCGGGTGGGAACAGTAGTCAAACGAGGAGTTGGCGCATGAAGGAGATCCTTAAAGACAGTGAAGCAAAGATGAAGAAGACCGTCGAGCTCCTGGCAGGAGAATTTGCACGTATCCGCACCTCGCGTGCCAACCCTGCCTTGCTCGAGGGAATAAAAGTCGACTACTACGGGGTGCCCACACCCTTGAAGCGGATCGCATCCATCGCCGTGCCCGATTCGCGTAGTCTGGTTATCCAGCCGTGGGACAAGAACGCGCTTTCAGACATCGAGAAGGCGATACAAGCCTCGGCCCTGGGTTTGAACCCGAACGTCGAGGCCAATCTTATCCGTATCTCCATACCACCTCTCACAGACGAACGGCGCATGGATCTGGTGAAACTTGTCTCTCGTCTTACCGAGGAGAGCCGGGTTTCGGTGCGTAACATCCGCAGGGAGGCGATTGAGCAGTTCAAGCGCAAGGAGAAGGAGAAAGAGATCAGCGAGGATGATATGCACCGCGGCCAGAAAGACGTCCAGGAGCTTACCGATCGCTACATCGAGGAGCTGGACGGACTCTTCGCCAAGAAGGAGAAGGAGATCCTCGAGCATTAAGAAGTGGGCGTTTCTTTATCCAAGGACAGGCTGCCTCGTCACGTAGCTGTAATCATGGACGGCAACGGCCGCTGGGCGCGGCGCAGGATGCTCCCTCGGATTGTAGGTCACCGCGAAGGGGTCAAGCGCGTTCGTGAAATCGTCAGGTCCTGCGGTGAACTTGGCATCTCATACCTCACACTATACACCTTCTCCACCGAGAACTGGGAGCGGCCTGAAGCCGAAGTTAACGAACTCATGAAGATGCTCGAGCGGCTCCTTGGCGACGAGATCGAGGAACTTGACAAAAATAACGTTCGGTTCGAGGCCATCGGTCGTATCGAAGAATTGCCCGAAAAGGTTCAGGAGGGGGTTCGCGCAATGCGCGAGCGGCTTTCCCAAAACACGGGTCTGGTGCTTGTCCTTGCCCTCAACTACGGCGGGCGTCAGGAGATCGCGGATATGGCTAAAAAAGCGGCCCAAGCCGTCCTCAAGGGTGAGGCGGATACCGACTCCATCAACGAGGAGACCTTGGGTTCCTTCCAGTACCTGCCTGAACTACCAGATCCCGACCTTTTGATCAGAACCGGCGTAGAGAAACGCATCTCAAACTTTCTCCTGTGGCAGTCGGCCTACACCGAGCTTTACTTTACCGACGTGCTTTGGCCTGACTTCAAGCGAGAAGAGCTTGAGGCAGCCCTTGTCGATTACGCCGTTCGGGAGCGCCGCTTTGGCCGCGTTAAAGAGTAAGCTTTTCAAAGGGCGGTGGCTGGTATGGGTGCTTCTTATCCCCCTGACCCTTGCGGCTATGGCCGCGCCTCTGTGGGGGGCGGCAATCTACGCCCTTCTCTGGATACTGGCCGCTTCGTTTGAATTCCTTCGCCTGTACATCAAACCCTTGCGGGTCTATCATATTCTTTTTCTCATTGCCCCCATACTCATCTGGGTGTGTACGCTTTTCCTAACTCCTTTTTCACTTGTAAGTTATCTTTTTGCAGCATTTGTAATTCAAGTATTACTCTGGCTCCTCTTTTTTCCCTCCAGGCCGGCACTTATACTGCCTCTATTGATTTTGCCCCTGTATCTCGGCTTCATACCTGCCCACTTTGTTTTACTTAAACAGGAGGTCGTCAAGGAGGGTCTCGGTTACGCCTGGCTTGCGTTTCCGTTTGTAATGACTTGGGTTAACGACACAGCCGCGTACCTCCTGGGTTCTTGGCTGGGGCGCACACTTTTATGCCCGAAGATCTCGCCACGCAAGACGGTAGAGGGTCTGATTTCAGGGATTGTTGTTACCGTAGGAGCCGGGGTTGGATATTCAGCGTTGTTTTTACCCGATCAGCCGTTATGGTGGGGGGCTGTGCTTGCGCTCGCAGTGGCCATGATCGGGGTTCTTGGCGACTTGTTTGAATCCGCCATCAAGCGTGAACGAGGGGTCAAGCACTCTTCAGAGATACTTGGTGCGCACGGCGGGTTCCTCGATCGCATAGACAGCCTCATGTTCGGGGTGGCGATCTACTACTACCTTCTCCTTTTAATCAAAGGTTCATGAGAACAAAGCACTCATTCTGGCTGGCGGCGATTGTCCTTTTGGGTGTTCTTGGGTGTCAGACCAGGGAGCGCACTGTTGAAGGGACGGTCCAGTCTCACTTCAGCGCTCAGGATGGAATCGAGTGGGTTATCGAACGCGAGATCGATGCGGCCGGTAAGCGAATCGACGCAGCGATCTACACCTTTACCTCCAGGCCGCTTGCCCGGGCGTTAGTCGATGCTCGTGAGCGTGGTGTTAGGGTACGTGTGATCCTTGATCCATCTAACGCCTCAAGCAGCTATAGCAAGGCGGCCTACCTTGTTAAGAACGGAATCGAGGTCAGAACAGAGAAGGGCGCAGGGCTCATGCATCACAAGTTTGCGCTTGTGGACGATTCTGTTCTTATCACAGGGTCGTTTAACTGGACGGCCTCGGCAGAGGCGGAGAACGACGAGAATATCCTCGTTCTTAAAGGATTTCCTGCAACATGCCGGTCTTACTCCCGCGAGTTTGAAAGGATCTGGCACGAAGGCAAGGTGTGGAGCGAAGAACCTGAAGAGATTCCCCAGCTCTCCGCGACCGACCTGCGTGCTCTTAAAAAGCACGTAGGGGAGGAGGTTGCGGTTCAAGGCCGGGTCATACGGGTGGGTTGCTCGGAGCGTTCCAATACCTACTTCATTAATTTTTCAAAAGATCGAGACGGTCTAACCGTCGTTATCTTCTCTTCCGCGGTAGGGAAGTTTGAAAGGCTGGGGATAGACATCACTTCCTACGAAGGCGCGCAAGTCGAAGTATTCGGCGAACTTATAGACCATCCCGACTACGGGCTCGAGATAATAATCGAGGAGCCGTCCCAGATACGCGTCTTATCATCTAGGAAAAACTTCTCATAACTCGTCAGGTTTGAATGCTACTCGTCACAATAAACGTGGTCAAAAGGTGGTCAAAAGCTGGACAAAAAGGGGACAAAAGATGGACATCCAGCCGGCTAAAGCTCCCCAAAAGGTGGTCAAAAAGTGGTCAAAAGTGGGACAAAAAACAGCTCACAGCGGACAGCTGACGGCTGACGGCAGGGTGGATTTGTGGGGTGAAAAAGTTGCACAAAATTGGGTGTACCCTCACCTTTTATTCCTCTCCCAGTGGGAGAGGAATTTCCCCCTCCTTGGTGGAGGGGGATGGCTTAAACGCCGCTTCGCGTAAGGGGGGCGGGGAATAAGGTTGATTAATTGATTGCCCGAAGTTTAATTATTCGGGCTGACCTAACACCCGAATGGGGTACGCTGAGGTCAGCCCCTACGGACTTACCTAACTTAAGAAGTGACATACCCCAACTTCCATTCCTCAACAGGGTTTGCACCCGCATTAAGCCATTGAATTATATCTGTTCTGTGTTTATGGGGGTCAGCCCACACAATTGAATTTAATGTATTGATGTAGACAGAAGCCTCGCAAAACTTTTTTCGGTCTTTCCGGTTAATTGAAACAATTGTATCATCAGTCAACAAAGCCAATTCTATAAGATGAACATCATCAATCATTTTATCTGGGATTGTCCCACTCTCTGTTGAAATTAGACAGCGAACCGTAGTTCATTGACCTAATCATATCAAGCAGCTTCACTGTTGTCAAGTTCAGGCCTTCTTTTCAGTGCCCCTACCAACTGGGGTATCTC
>JAYELY010000111.1:0-3691 GCA_034717795.1 Caldifarciminota bacterium | reverse complement strand
GGTCTCGGAGAGACCGAAGCTCCGTAGGGCGACGGACACGGAGCAATCTCATAATATCTGACCCGCGTTGATCTGAGACGGCATTTGATCAGCTTCGATCAGGATATATGGGTGATTTACACTTAGATGCTCATCCACGGCTTGTGCCACATATGAGATTGCTTCGCGGCTTCCAGCCGCTCGCAATGACGGTGTGTTTCTTGCACCTTGACGTCCTTGAGTTCGCAGGTGCTTGACGTCCTCGACGCCCGCTTTGCGTCAGGTCGGCCCGCATCATAAACACCTTTTCGGGCCGGTCTAATACCCAAGGTGGCACGACCGACCCCCGAACGGCTTGAGCACTCGCCGGACCGTACTTCTTCACGGAATCTCCTGGCAGGGGCTTGACGAGGTATCATAAATCGCCTATAATTACGAACTGCGCGGACAGCATAGGCCCGTCGACAGTAAAGATTAAAAAAAGGAGAAACTACTTGACTTGAAGTTTGTCGTAGCCATTGACGGAACCGCCTCTTCAGGCAAAAGCACAACCGCAAGACTTCTCGCAAAAAAGCTGGGAGTTGCCTATCTGGATACCGGCGCGATGTATCGTGCGGTTACCTATTTATTATTGCAAGAAGACGCCTTAGAGGCCTCGGACAGGCTTCTTCAAAAGATCCTCCTTAACTCCCCACTTGAGTTCAAGATACGCAATCGGAAACTTTGCGTCTACCTTGACGGCAAGCTTCTTGAAAACGAACTTCGCACGCCCGAGATAGACCGCTGGGTTTCCCCTGTTGCCAAACGTGCTCTGGTTCGAGCGTTCCTTGTGGCCAAGCAGCGCGAGATAGGTAAGCGCCGCAGATTGGTCTGCGAGGGCAGGGACATCGGCTCGGTGGTCTTCCCTGACGCAGCACTCAAGGTCTTCATGGGCTGTTTCCTTGACGAACGCGCCCGACGTCGCAAGAAGGAGCTGGAAGAAAGGGGTATCTCACGCGATATCGAAGAGGTGAAGGCAAACCTGAAGCAACGGGACGAGGTAGACTCTCATCGCAAGCTCAGCCCCCTTACCCGAACCACGGACGCGTTCTACGTCGATACCACCCATCTTACCATAGAGGAACAGGTGGCACTGATAGAGGCCGAAGTTCGTAAAAGGATGGTTGGCAAGTGAAGTCGCACTGGCCCTTGACCTGGGGTATCACCTACCCTATATTCCGCTGGCTCTTCGGCATCCGCGTGCACGACCGCAAACGTATTCCCAAAAAGAAAGCGGTGCTTATTGCCGCTAATCACATGAGCTTTGCAGATCCGCCCTTGATTGGTCATGCGGTCAAGCGCGAGTGTTTCTTTCTGGCAAAGGAAGAACTTTTTGCCCAGTCGCGCTTCTTCCGCTGGCTGATCGCCTACTTCAACGCTATTCCTATCAAACGCGGCAAGGCTTTCGACATGCACCTGTTTAAAGAAGCATACAGACTCATCAAGAAAAAACAAGCAATAGTCCTTTTCCCTGAAGGAACGCGGAGCCTTAAGGGAACGTTTCTGCCTTTCAAGTCTGGAGTAGGGATGCTGGCACTGCGCTACAACATCCCGGTGGTTCCGGCGTACATAAAGAACACCCATCGTCCCTGGCATGAGTGGTTAACCAGACGTTCAAGGGTGGAGGTTTTCTTTGCAGAGCCTATCTACCCTGAGTGCCCATCCAAGGATAAGGAAGCTTACGAGAAGTTTACCCTTCGCATCGAACGCGAGGTGCACCGCCTGGCGGCAATCGCTCACGGACGCACACAGGCAGAAGGCAAAGTGAAGTTGAAGAAGTTTGACGGAGCGTATGCAAAGGCTCCGTACAAGTCTATAAATCATGAAAACCAAACCCTTTCTGGACGCGGAAAGGTGGATAGCCTGGTATATCCAGGTAAATCTCTAGACTAGGAGGAAAAACCTGATGGCAAAAAACGTAATCAAAGATCCAACAAGCGAAGAACTCGAAAAACTAATCTCCGAGTCGCTATCGAGCTTACATGCAGGCGAGATAGTCAAGGGGAAGATAGTCCGGATCGAGGGCAACTCGGTGCTTATTGACCTGGGTTGGAAGTCTGAAGGGGTGCTTTCCATCGCCGAGTTTAACGAACCTGAGAAAATCAAGCTAGACGACGAGGTGATGGTATTCGTTGAGTCGCTAGAGAACCGCGAAGGGCTTCCGGTGATCTCCAAGAAGAAGGCCGACTTCCAGATGGCCTGGGATACCATAAAGCGCAAGCTGGAGGCCGAGGAGTCCTGTCCCGCCCTGGTTCGCAAGAAGGTCAAGGGCGGTCTGCAGGTCGAGGTTTTCGGACTCGACGCATTCCTGCCCGGCTCCCAGGTTGACGTTCGCTCGGTAACCGACTTCGACGCCTACATCAACAAGGAGATCGAAGTCAAGATAATCAAGGTCAACTGGAACAAGCGCAACATCGTTGTCTCGCGCCGGATGCTTTTAGAGGAAGAACTGGCCAGACTTCACAAGGAGGCGCTTGACAGGCTTAACGTAGATGAGATAGTCGAAGGGATGGTGAAGAACATCGTGGACTTCGGCGCCTTCATCGATCTGGGCGGCCTTGACGCCCTTCTGCACATCTCAGACATCAGCTGGAAGAAGATCGTGCATCCTGCCGAAATCCTGAAGGTTGGAGAGAAGACCAAGGTGAAGGTTCTCACGAAGAACGAGGAGACAGGCCGGGTAACCGTAGGTCTAAAGCAGCTTACCCCACATCCATGGGACAACGTTGACAAGCGCTACTCCATAGGTTCCCGCGTCAAGGGCGTAGTTACGAGCTTCACCGACTACGGTGCCTTCGTTGAGCTGGAAAAAGGCATCGAAGGCCTCATCCACATCAGCGAGATGTCATGGACCCGCACGCTAAGTCACCCGGCTCAGATACTGCAAATGGGTCAGGAAGTGGAAACAATCGTTTTATCAATGGACAAGGATAACAGACGCATCTCTTTAGGTCTCAAACAGACCACGCCCGACCCATGGTCTATGATAGACGAACGCTACCATATCGGTCAGCGCCTTGAAGGAACCGTAACGTCGCTAAAGAACTTTGGGGCCTTCGTTGAGATCCAGGAAGGGATCGAGGGTCTTGTGCGCAACGTCGATCTTTCATGGACAAAACGCATCAGGCATCCCCGCGAGATCCTTAAGAAGGGAGATCGGGTCGAAACCATCATCCTTGATGTGGACAAGGAGAGCCGCAGGATAACTCTCGGCATCAAGCAGACCCAGGAAGATCCCTTCTACAGCTGGTCAAAGGAACACGAAGAAGACCAGCACGTGCTTGGCAAGATCATCGACATGCCCTCTTCCGGCGTGGTCGTTGCGCTTACAGAGGAGATCGAGGGCTTCGTTCCCCAACAGCAGCTTCGCAAGCGCAAGATAAAGAAGATCAAAGACCACTACAGGATGGGCGAGGAGCTCCAGCTAATCATCCGTCGAATCGACCCCAAGGGCCACAGGGTTATCCTTTCTGAACGCGACTACTACAGGAAGACCGAGGCAAAGGAGAGTCGTCACACCGAATCCATCAAGGCCCCAAAAGGCTTCTCACTTAAGGACCATCTTGCCGATGCCCTAAGCACCCTGGAAGAAGCGGCTGAGAGCACAGAGGAAACAAAGCAAACTACAAAAGCCGCCGAAAAACCAGAAAAGAAAGAGCCGGAAACCAAAGTC
>JAYELY010000110.1:0-3697 GCA_034717795.1 Caldifarciminota bacterium | reverse complement strand
AGGAGGGCTGAACCTTTGCTGCAACCAGTTACGTAGACGTTGCCTGAGTTATCAAGAGCCAGTGAATAGGCTCTATCATCTTCATTCGCCGAACCATCGTAGCGGGCTACCCATAACTGGCTGCCTAGAGAATCGTACTTGACAGTAGCGTAATCAGAGTTGATGCCTCCTGAACCTCCACTATAACCAGTCACGTAGACGTTGCCTGAGTTATCAAGAGCCAGTGAATAGGCTCTATCATCTTCATTCGCCGAACCATCGTAGCGGGCTACCCATAACTGGTTGCCCAAAGAATCGTACTTGATTGTAGCGTAGTCCATGTTGGCGTCGAGGAGGGCTGAACCTTTACTGCAACCAGTTACGTAGACGTTGCCTGAGTTGTCTACGGCGATGGAATTGGCTCTATCCTCTTCATTCGCCGAACCATCGTAGCGGGCTACCCATAACTCATTGCCTAGAGAATCGTACTTTACAGTAGCGTAATCAAGAGAGTTGATGTCTAAGCCTCCACTACAACCAGTCACGTAGACGTTGCCTGAGTTGTCTACGGCCAAGGAATTGGCTTTATTAAGATGAATAATACCCGGACCGTTGTAGCGAACCGCCCATAATTGGTTGCCTAGAGAATCATACTTGACTGTAGCGTAAGCAGAGTTGATGCTTTCTGAGCCTTGACTTTCACCAGTCACGTAAACGTTGCCTGAGTTGTCTACGGCGATGGAATTGGGTACACCCCAACCAATCTCCGGAGCGTCATAGCGAGCCACCCATAATGGTCTTTTGTTTTTATGCACGCACGTGACTGCCGTAACGAGCAGCAATAAACATACCGAAAAAGTTATTACGCGCTTCATGAATCCCTCCATAGTTGTACACAAAGTTACATCCAACTCACATCGATTATACACAAACGTTTCCGGGTGTCAAATCGTTTCGCGGAAAGTTGTTGGGGATAAGAATAACACGATATGGTTTGTTGATGCAAGTTACTTAAAATGATCCCAGCCGCGAGGCTTGAGCGGCTTTAACTCTCCTCCGATCTCAAGGAAAGCACCCTTCCCTTCCTTTATCCGTCCGATCCGGTGGATGGGCAGGTCTGCAATACGATCGGGGAGGTCGTGGGATGCAGTAAAGAGCAGTTCGTAGTCCTCTCCCCGGTTGAGTGCCAGCGAATCCCAATGTCCGCCGTACTGTTCGGCAAAAGCCAGGACCTCCGGGTGGCGCGGCAGTCGTTCGTGCTCAATGATCAGTTTGACACGACTTGAGTATGCAAGATGTCCTGCGTCTGTTGAGAGGCCGTCCGATGTGTCAATGCAGGCCGTTGCGACTCCTCTTAGCGCCAGACCCAGGGCGATGCGCGGCTGGGGCCTCAGGTGTTTGGCCTTGGATTCCCTGAACCCTTTTAGGTCCTTACGCAAAGCCTGTTGTCCGACCGCTGAGAGTCCTGGGAATCCGGAGTAATAAAGCAAATCGCCTGGGCGTGCACCGCAGCGAAGAAGTGGATTTTCCGATCTGCCCAAGGCCGTAAGGCTCAAAATCAGCCTGTCTGAGGACACCGTATCCCCGCCTGCAATCTCCGCTCCCAACCGACCACAAACCTCTTCCATACCGCTATAGAGACGCTTAAGGAAATCTATCTCGCAGCGAGGGGGGGCAAACAGATTCACGAGAAGCGATAAAGGTTCTGCACCCATGCCTGCGAGATCGGAAAGCGTTGCCGCGGCTGATTTGTAGCCTATGTCTTCTGGCGAGAAATAGAGCCTTGAGAAATGGATATCCTCAACGTAGGAATCTGACGTAACAACCGTCCCGTCGGCAATAACCAGGGCATCATCGCCTATCCCGACCTTTATGCGTGGGTTTCGGGTCTTAAGCCATTCTGGGAGCCGATCGAGAAACCCCTGCTCACCAATATCTTCAAGCCTCGACATTTTTAAGCGTCTCTCGGACAAGCTCTGCGCGTTTGCGGTCGCGCTGCTCAGGTTCAAGTTCTTCGCCAAAGTAAAGCTGTAGGTTTGCGGGTCGAGAAAGAATCATAAGCTTGTTCAGGGTAGCTACGTCAAGACCTGGCATTGGCAGTCCCAGGCGCAGGGCGGAAAGGAGATTGAGGGTTTCCTCGCTGGTAAGGACTCTGGCGTAGCGCAGGATCCCCAGCGAACGGAACGTCTTGTCCTGGATGTATTGGGCCATGTTGGTCGAAAGGTACTCTCGTGCGTCGCGCTCGTAGCGTATAAGCTGCTCTGTCATGCCAGTTAAGGTCCCAACTATCTCCTCCTCGCTTTGGCCAAGTGTGCGCTGGTTGGAGATCTGGAAGAGATGTCCTTTGGTCTCGGTGCCCTCGCCGTACGTACCGCGCACAGAGAGTCCAAGCTGAAGAACTCCGCGCAGTACACGGTCTATCTCCCTGGTTAAGATCACCCCTGGGAGGTGGATAAGTATCGAGGCGCGCATACCGGTGCCTACATTCGTAGGGCAAGCGGTAAGAAATCCGTAGCGTTCGCTATAGGCAAACGGCAGCGCCGAGTTCAAACGCCCTTCGATCTCACTCGTTCGCTCGAAGGCCTCTTTAAGAGAGAGCCCCGATGCAAAAACCTGAAGCCTGAGATGATCCTCCTCGTTTATCATCAAACTGAGGGTTTCGTCCTGGGTGGCAAAGAACCCCCGCGGCCCCTTGCCCTTCAGAAAATCGTGCGAAACCAGATGACGTTCCATGAGGAACTGAGCTTCAAGCGGGGGCAGGTCTTCCACATGGACAATACCGCGTCCGTTGGAGATAAGCGTCTCAGTCAACGTTCGATTTATGCTGGAAACCAGCTCCTTCTGTTCCTGGGGAGACGCTTTCGGAAGAAAGGGTACGCCGGCCACGTTGCGTGCAAGGCGTATCCGGGAGCTGATAACGACGTCCGCCTGGGGGCCTTTGCCTGAAAGCCAGGCTCCAACCTTACGAGTCTTCAGTCCGCTCTTCATATTTCTTGAGGTCATCTCGTATCCTTGCGGCCTTTTCGTATTCCTCCTGCTGGATCGCCTTTATAAGCTGCTGTCTCAGACGTTTCTTTTCTATCTCGACAAAAACGGGAGGGGGTTTCTGGTTCTTTGATGCCTCGCGACCGGTATGCTGAGTGGTGCCCTGGATGCGGGAAATCAACTTTTCCACATGATTGGCAAACTCCTGGTAACATCTCTCACACCCGAATCTGCCAAGGCGGCGAAACTCTGCCCAGCTCATCCCACACGCCGAACAGCGCAGCTCCTCGTCCTTACCCTCCCCAAGTTCCTTCAGGAGCTCGCTGAACATCTGTGAAAGCGGCTTCTGCTTGTCTAAAAGATACCCCTTCTTAGCCGCGCACGCCTTGCACAGATGTCTCTCCTTGAGCTCACCCTTCGTGTTCACCTCGGTAATCAAAACCTCGGCTTCGTTCTCGTGGCATTCCTCACAAAGCATTACATCTTCCCATCTATAAGGTTATAATGTTTAGCAGTGAACCTCTTAATTATAGGATTATGCGAGACTATGACAAACGTCACCTTGAGCTTATCGTTAAGGCGAGTAAACATCTCCATGACCTCTCGTTCGGTCTCCAGATCGAGATTTCCTGTAGGCTCATCGGCAAGCACAAGCCTCGGTTTATGAACCAACGCCCTTGCAACGGCAACGCGCTGTTTCTCGCCTCCTGAGAGCTTGACCGGCAGGAAATCG
>JAYELY010000109.1:11428-18728 GCA_034717795.1 Caldifarciminota bacterium | reverse complement strand
CACCTTGGTGATCGCCGCGGTCAACGTGGTCTTGCCGTGATCCACGTGACCTATCGTCCCTATGTTTATGTGCGGCTTCGATCTGTCAAACTTGGCCTTCGCCATTTTTGTTCCTCCTTCAAAACTACAGAACAAAAAACATCGCGCAGCAAACCCCTCCAGCCTGCTTGCGAACTTTTCCAGCTCATGTTGGTCCGAAAAATACCGACCACTTTCCGGCGGAACGCCGGAATTGAAGAGTATAGCGATGAGTCGAGCTTTGTCAACCCCTAAACACTCCAAAACACTTTCTGTTGTGTTCACAGGGTTACTAAGGGGAAAACCCTGATTTTTTTACCACAGCCTATAAGGGAGAATTAAACCTCTTGACATCGGCTGAATTCTGGCTAAAGTTATAGGGGATGCGAGGTTTAATCTTTATTTTAAGTGCGCTTGTATCAGCAGGCAACTATCATCCTTCGACCCTGTTGGTGCCGCCATACCGTCATACCCTGGGATATAACCGTGCAAACCGTTTTTATCTCTCGCTGTACCTGGGAGGAAGCTTCCAATTTCAAGATCCACAGGGACTTACGGCAACCAAACTTAAGATGTACGACGACACCACCACCCGCAGGGATGATGATGAAGTGACCCTTTTCGCGGTGCACTCCGGGGCCGGGGAGATAATCTACAACGTGGAGTTCAAGCGCCTGGAGCGTTACGGGGAGAAAGGCTCAGGAGCGGGTCAGTTCAACCAGCCAATGGGGATAGCGGCAACCCCGGATGGAGACATTTATGTGGCGGACGCTGGCAATAACCGGGTGGTTCATCTTCGCTACGCAGAGGACGGCAGCATCACCTGGCTGGGCAAGATAGGCTCAGGCTACAACCATCCTACCGACGTTGCGGTAGACTCCAAGGGGGCAATATACGTGGCGGATGAGGGCAACAATCGGGTGGTCGTCTTCAATGCCGACGGAAGCGTGCGTTCGGTATGGAAGCGAAATCTGTTCAAGCCTCGCGCTTTAGCGGTGATTGACCGTGACGCACCAGCCAACGACAACAAGGACAACTTCGTAGCAGTGATCGATAATCGCCAGAGGCGCATCTCGATGTTCGACCTCTACGGAGATCTGAAGGTAAGGGTTACACACAAGGAAATGGGGTATGAGGACGTACGTTTTGCTTACGCGGCGATTGACCGTTCAGGAAGCATCTATATTACTGACATGCATAACCACCAGGTTCACAAGTTCGACAGAGAGCTTCATTACATCATCAGTATAGGACGGGAAGGAAGCGATGATTACGAGTTCTACTCCCCGCGTGGAATCGCTGTCAACCCGCCTACGGGTCAGGTCTTTATCGCCGAGGCCGAAGGAGGTCAGTACTACTGGATCGGTGCCGACGGTTTCATCGCGGGATGCTACCCGAATCCATTTGACGCAGATCAGGGAACAACCATCTCGATCTATCTCACCGAAACCGCCACTATCGCGGTCGAGATATACGACGAGGACGGCTTCCTTGTTCGCAAGCTTAGCCCGCGTCATAAATACCCCATCGGAGAGGCACTGATTGTATGGGACGGACGAGACGAACGAGGAGAACGGGTGAAAGCCGGTAGATACACCGTGAAGGCCGAGCTCAAACCCGCAAACATATCAAAGCGCTACTTCAAAAAAGAGCTTCAAACCACGGTAAGATGCACAGAATAGTAATACTGGGCCTTGGGCCACTTCTGCTCGCTGCGGCTTTAACGGACATAGGTGCGGATTTCGAGGACTATCGTGAAAGTGCGGCAACCGCAGGATTGGGCGGATGCGGATTAAGCGTAGGACAGGACCCCGCGGCATGGGCATATAACCCGGCCACCGGTATAGATCAAGGCTCGGGCATTCTTCTTAAACATACCGAGGCGTTTGGAGGTGAGGCCCGGGTGACGAATGACCTTTTTGCTCTGAGCTATGCAACCTCTTTCGGAGGTGTAGGATTAATGGCTTTACGCAACGGGGCAGGCAACATACATTTTACCAGCCTGCCGGATACAACGCGGCCTGCAGGTCCGGACAACCGGCCGCAGATCGATTCAACCGTTACCGCCTCGGACTGGATCGGCCAGCTCTCAGCAGCGCTTGTAAGAAATCGCCTCTCGCTCGGGGCAAGCGTAAAGTTATTCTACAGGGATCTTGTCGCGGCAGAAGGTTTCGGATTTGGTGCAGATATTGGAGCGCGTTACCGGTTCGACTGGGGCCTGGCGCTTGCCGCACGGATCAAAAACGCCTCTGCCAGCCCTTTATTTTGGAGCACCGAGGAAACCGACCTCCTTATCACTCGCGGCGCATTAGGAGCAATGCAGGAGTTCAGGCTGGGCCGCCAGACACTACGCCTGCTTGTTGAAAGCGAGGTGAGCCTCATGGGCTTTGACAGCCTCGAGACCCACCTGGGGCCAGTATATCTTCGACCACGTGGAGGGGGGGAGTTAATCCTCTACGATCTTATTTCGCTGCGTTTAGGGCGCGCTGATTACGGATGGAGCGTGGGTGCAGGCGGCCGGTATAAAGGTTTCTTTATTGATTATGCATACCGAGGTCATGACGGCGGCCTTGGAGCAACGCATCTTGTAGGGGCAGGATATACCTTCTGAAAGATTATTGCAAAAAAGGGGGTATTAGAAAATCAGAAGCGGAAGGATGAGGTGATTGACAGGTATAGGATCGTGGTTTAAGGAAACGAAAGGAGCATCATGAAACGAGGAATGGCTGTTGTGGGGTTCCTTCTGGCAGCTTCAATTATTGGAGCCAGGGATACAGAGGGTGTCCTGAAGGCTGCCAGGAGGATGTGCGTAAACGATTCCGTGCCTCAGGCACTCACCATGCTGGAAGAGGAAGTGAAAGGCGAGTGGAGTAAGCAAGAAGAATTTCTTCTGCAACAGGAAAAGGCGGATATTCTTCTCTATCATGCCGGGCTGCCGCGCGAGGCATACAATATCTATACCATGCTTACCAAGCCTGGTCCCTCGAAGGACAAGGAAGCCAGGCTCTACTACTCTCTTGGGTTGGGTCTCGAACGCAGCGAAGAATTCAGGCGTGCGGCGCGTTCGTACGAAAAGGTCATAACCGAGTATCCGAACTCGCCCTTCTATGAAGGGGCCCTTTCAGCGATCGAGAGATGTTTCCTTAAGAACTACCAGATAAAGGTAGCCGAGGTAGACGGCTACCCCATAACCGAACTCGAGCTGGAAGAGATAGCTTCAAAGAAGCTTTCACCTTCTGAACAGGAACACGTCTCCACGCCGGAAGGTCGCAAGGAACTCATAGATCGCCTCCTCTACGAACGACTGCTAAAGCTGGCGGCTGTCCAGGAGTTCGCCCCGGTTGAATCCACAGAAGTACGCATCAAACTGGGCTGCGGCAGCTGCAGAGCGAAACGTGTGCTAATACCCGGACCTTTGAGTGACGGCGATCTTACCTATCAAATAAAGAAAGCTGCAAGAGAGGTCATGCTAAGGGCGCTTTACCAGAAGGAAGTGTTGGATAGGATCGAGATAACGGAGAAGGACAAGAAGCGCTACTACAAGGAGAATCCGAAGCGCTTCATCCAACATGCAAGATACACCGTTCGCGAGATTGTAACCGACACGACGATGCTTGATTCTGTTCTGGCAGCCCTGGATGCAGGCATACCATTCGACTCGGCGGCCAAGCTATACTCTACCGCTTCAACAAAGGCAAAAGGCGGTCTGTTGAGCGCCCGACCCCTGCATACATTTTCCGAAAGTATGCAGCCTGTGATAGAAAACTTAAAACCGGGCTCTGCAAGCAAAGCTTACGAGACCGAACGAGGCTGGGAGATTCTTTTGCTCGAGGACAAAACCGAGGAGACGCGCACGCCCTACGAGGAGGCCAAGACTTCGATTGAAGAACTCCTGCGGCGCGATGAGGTAGGTAAACTGAGCGAGGAAGCGCTCGATCGTTTTCGCGAGGACGCGGGCGTGGATTCCATAGCCGCAGGCGACACCCTGGCACGGGTGGCAGGGAAAGTGATACTCCAAGCCGATCTGGACGCCTACATTGCAAGGATGCCGCTCAGAACCCCGGAGCAGACCGAAGATACACTTTTCCGCAAGCAAGCGCTGGCGCAGTTAATCGGCGAGATGGTCTTCGATCACGAACTTGCCCAACAGAAACTCTATCTCAGCGACAGCCTGTCGGTTATAACGGAATCCAAACGCACCCAGCTTCTGGTAGACGCCTTCCTGCGCAGTGAAGTGGATTCAGGAGCCGAGCCAACCGACGAAGAAATCGCCGCTTATTACAAGGGACACAAAAGTGAGTTCTGGCGCCCTGAACAGGTCCGGCTCCGCGAGATACTGGTTACTTCAGCAGACACCGCCAGGATGATATACCATCTGCTTCAGGAAGGAGCCAAGTTTGATTCGCTGGCCAAGGTCCTCTCAGAGGCCGAGACAGGGTCGAGAAGCGGATACGTAGGTTACGTCAAAAAGGATCAGACCGACAAGCCTTACGAGCGTCAGGCCTTCAAACTCAAGGAGGGCAAGTTCTCCAAGCCCATTCAAACCGACGAGGGCTACTGGTTGATCATGATCGAAAAGAAGAACGAAGGCTATCAACGCTCGCTTGAGGAATCACAAGCGCAGATACGTTCCAGCCTATATCGTGAAAAGAGGCAAAAAGCAGAACAGGAACTGAAAGAACGCTTGATGGCCGCAGCCCGGATCGTGTACTTCTTAGACGAGCAAGAATCCTCGTTCAAGTTCGCCCCACAGGAAACAACACCCGCAGGCGAAGAAAAATAGTTTAAACCTTGGGATCAAGATGGGCTTAAAGAAAAGAGACTACCTTCTACTCGGTGATGCCTTGGGTTCCTCCGAAGTCCTGATCTCGCCCGGTCGCTGCTCAAGGCCCAAGGAAACCGAGCAGGACGCAAAGGGCAAGTGCCCCTTCTGCCCGGGCGCAGAGCAACTCACCCCACCTACCTTATTCCGACTGCCTGAAAAAGGAAACTGGGAGGTTCGAGTCTTTGAAAACCGCTACCCCTTTTTCCCGGAAGATGAAAACGATGAAACCTACGGCATACATGAGGTAATAGTGGAAACCCCACAGCACGACGCGCTCATGCACCAGATGCCCGTTCGAACCATATCCAGGGTGATGCGTGTGATCCGCGATCGCATGAGCCATCATGGTTCCAACGAACGCCTGCGTACACTCATGGCCTTTCGAAACGAAGGATTACGCGGAGGGGCGTCGCGCAAGCATCCACACACCCAGCTGGTCGGACTATCGTGGGTGCCGCCACGTCTTGTGCAAGAATCTGAGGCGTTCTTGAACATGGCCGAGAAAGGTTATTGCCCTTTGTGTCTTGAGCCTTCAGACCCCTTGATTGTTATTGAGGAAGAATCCTTCCGGGCGTTTTCTCCACTCACACCACGTTTCCAGCGCGAAACATGGATAGCACCTGTACGCCATGAGCCCGCCTTCACAAACCTTAAGGATAAAAAGATCGACGATCTGGCAGCCCTTTTCAAAAAAGTACTCTCGGCCCTTGCCAAGCTATCTGAATCCGAACTGTTCGAGTACAACCTGGTGCTGCATACCGAGCCTCTGAATGACGAATCCGGTACTTTCCATACCCACATAGAGATTCTTCCACGCCCTGAAGCCTTGGCAGGTTTTGAGATAGGAAGCGGTCTTATGGTAAACCCGACAGCTCCACAGCAGTCGGCATCTGAATTGCGCGAAATTCTCTTCACCTGACCGGTTGGGATGATTCGGGTAGGGTTGACAGAACGTACTTAGCCGGGTAATATTCTGTATCTGGGAGAGGTTTCGAACAGAAGCAAAGATTCGAGGCCTCGAACACTAACAAGCGGGAGTAGCTCAGTGGTAGAGCATCACCTTGCCAAGGTGGGGGTCGCGGGTTCGAAACCCGTCTCCCGCTTTTTTCACCCCACACGATTGCTGCGCATTCGTGCGGGGACCCCGAGGGAGTCTTCACAACCTTACAACTCAGCGGGTTCGTCCGGAGGTTGACAACCACAGGGAGTCACACCGGAGGGAAGCGACCGAAGAGAGCTTCAAACCCGTCTCCCGCTTTTTTCACCCCACACGATTGCTGCGCACTCGTGCGGGGACCCCGAGGGAGTCCTCACAACTTTACAACTCAGCGGGTTCGTCGATCCGAGGCGTCATTTTTCTCCCAGTTTTTTGGTCAGGAAGTGCCAAAAGTAGGCGGATTGTCCGTAGAATGCCAGGCGGTACGCCACCTGCGGCTGAAAGAACTCGAACTTTTGGTTCCACACCACGTTGGCCCCCTTCATCTCGGACAGAGGGATATCTATGAGAACTTTGTTATCCTCGGTTCGAGTAAACACCATTCTGAAGTCAGGGGTGAGACTGGCCGTGCCATCCTCGGGAACCTTGAATCTGCGGTCGTTTCGTATTCGGATGGCAGAAGACCACATCCTGGCAGCAAGTGAAACCAGAGGGTTCCTGCCTTTTCTCTTGCGATCAAGGAGCATTGGCATGGTCACAGCGTCGTTGTAATGCGCCCAATCAATGTATCGCTCGAAGTTGCGCGCTTCGGGTGCCGCCGGCTCGCCCAACCTCTTCAATACGAACGTTCCGTTCCCCCTGAACTCCCAGCACGCCCCACAGCGCCTGCAGTAAAGGTGCCTGCCCTTGGATTCAAGCACGAAGAAGTTCCTGCATTGCGGACATACCCACAGCCGAAGTTCCAGGTGCTCGGCGACGTTGGGGTGGCCGAAGACATGTTTGGTGATCTCGGGGTCTTCAAGCTCGCTGTAGCGAAGTTTCTCATCTATCATTCGAGCGATCTCGGCTACGTCGTCCGGGATCTCGGCCTGGTTCTCGAACAGATGGCTGAACTGAACGATAATCTTTCCCCGGCGAGGCCGGTTTGTCCAGCGAGGCCAGGTAAGGTAGGCCCCCCTCGGTTTCGCACAGATAACAGACAGGCGCAGTTTCTTCACAAGGCGAGGAATCGTTACATCTAAGGGAGGCGTCTCACCGTCCCAGTTGCGGCCCCCTTCAGGGGAAATCCCTATTATTTGTCCCTGTTTGACCGCTTTGATCAACATGCGCATGGTAACGGAATCGGGTGTACTCTTGGCCGTGGGGATTATCTTTAGCCAGCCAAGCAGGATGCGGAAGACTTTATATCTGAAATCGTCGTCCGTGACGACGAGGCATATGGGCCGTTTGATATAAACGGAAAGTACGAAGGGGTCAAGTGTGTTTGTGTGGTTGCCTATTAAAATCGCAGGCTGACCTGG
>JAYELY010000109.1:0-11328 GCA_034717795.1 Caldifarciminota bacterium | reverse complement strand
AAGTTTTTCATGATGCGTTTGCCGTCGCGTTTGGCGATAGGGGTGTAAAGAGCTTCGAACCCTGCGGCATAGACCTCCACCACGGTTTGATAGTGAATCCGGGAGCGTGAATTCCCCAACGGTTCAATGCGCCAGTACCCCTCGGAACTTATCAATTTAAGAGGCAAGAAGGTTTCCAGATGGCACTCGGTGGCCTTGGCTCCGATGTGCCTTCCCTCTTCTATTATCCACTTGCGATTCGTGACCTCGGCGCGCACGAATGGGAAGTTACCTGCCAACCGCACCATGTACCAGTCCTTACCCCCTGCGATGGAATCGATGCGATCCACATCGTCTATGTAACTCGACATGTGACGGAACTCCCAAAGGTAAGACCAGACCTGGTCGGCGGAGCGCTCCACATCGATGTATGCCTTGAGGGTAAAGACCCTTCCTTCTCTGGCTATATCCAAATAAGGCTCTGCCGCCAAGCCGATCTTGGCGGAGAGCAAAAGAGTCAAACCAAGTATTAAAGCAAGGTAACGCTTAAATGTGAAGATGCCCCTTAGCAAGAATCAACCTTGCAGTTAGGCGAAGCGATCGGTCAACCCGGCGACCAGGGCGTAGCGGGAGCGGGTGATTCCAAGATCGCGCGTGTCGCGGTAGACCTGTTTGTCAAGCTGCTTTGTCTTATCCCCGCCCGGCCAGATGCGCCAGGAATCGTTGTCTATCACGTCGGCCACTACGAGCTTACCCTCGTCCGTTCGACCGAACTCCAGCTTGAGGTCGACGAGTTTTACATCCAGCTTGGCCCATGCTGCGAAGAGGACGTCGAAAACCCGGCGGGCGATGGAGGTTATCTCCTCGATCTCAGCAGTGGCAAGCAGGGGTTCGATCTCTTCGATGACGTTTGAGGATGACACCGGCTCCTTTGGTGGGTGAAGCTGCCAGCGTTTGGAGCCGAAGGTAACGATGGGGTCGTGGCGGGAATCGTCCTTTATAAAGAACTCCACCGGAAGCGGAGGTGTAAGGTCCTGAACTTCGGAGGCTTGCGGATTGCGTTTGAGATAGGAGCCGGCGGCGGTGCCGCGGATTACTACCTCTAAGGGGATCATCTTGCAGCGCTTGCACAGGAGCTTGAGTGGATCAAGACGTTTTATGTAGTGGGTGGCGATCCCTTTGCGGTTGAGAAGTTCGAACACGTTTGCCGTGGTGCGGGTGGCGAACTCGGCCTTGCCGCGGATGACGTCGTGCTTCGCACCATCCCCTGCGGTGATGTCGTCCTTGGAGACTATCTCGACCGTCCCGTCGCTCCGATCGTAGATTATCTTGGTTTTGCCTTCGGCAAGCTTTTGCATGTGTAATTCTCCCCGCAATTTAGGGAAAGTCAACCTCCTGCCCTTACTCGTTTCGTGCCACGTTTCCGCAAAAAGTTGCTACGAACTCGTCAGGCTTACATGGCACTCGTCAGGTATTTCGGGGCTTTTAGGTGTTCCTGGACATTATGAGCTGAAGTATTATAGACAGACAAGAGTATCTGTCCTACATGCTCCCTCACCCTTTCTCCCTCTCCCATTGGGAGAGGGTTGGGGTGAGGGCCGGGATTCGGGCTGACCTGATACCCGACGGGGACACGCTGAAGTCAGCCCTACGAGCTTCCCCTTCCCCTTATCCCCCCCCACCAGGGGAGGGGAACCCTTTGTGTAGAAGTCATTCCTTATCCTCCCCCT
Organism: Caldifarciminota bacterium; assembly: GCA_034717795.1. Lineage (GTDB taxonomy): Bacteria > Hydrothermota > Tepidihabitantia > B3-TA06 > B3-TA06 > B3-TA06. The sequence continues at coordinate 9,619 of JAYELY010000109.1, read as the reverse complement.
CCCTGCGTGGAGGGGGTAGGGGATTCGACTCATCCTACTCAATCTCCCTTCTGATAGTTTTCATCACCCCTTCAATGTTCCTCAAAACCTCGTTGTCCCAGAATCTCAACACCTTGAATCCCTGAGATCGAAACCACTCGTCCCTCACCTTATCAGCTTCGGAGCAAGCATGTTGACTGCCATCCACCTCTATAACCAGCTTTGCATCAAAGGAAATGAAGTCCACTATGAACTCTTTGATCGGATACTGTCTTCTAAAGATTACGACAAGCTGTTTGCGGCTGAGATACTTCCAGAGTTTAATCTCTGCATCGGTCATGCGTTTGCGAATGGTTCTGGCCAAAGGTGTTAGTTTTCTCTTCATCGTAAATTCTTCTCTTCTCCCCTCCCCCTTTATCCCCCTCCACAAAGGGAGGGGGATAACGTAGGGGCCGACTTTTAAGTCGGCCCGCACCATTCGGGCTGTCCTGACGCCTAGCGAACGCCAAAGGCGTTTACGTCAGCCCCTACTGGTTCTTATGAGATTGCTTCAGCTTCCAGGGGAAGCCTCGCAACGACAAAAAGGAACCCCGCCCCCTACCCCCTCCACTACGGGAGGTGGAGTTTAGGCAGAAGCTTACACAACCTATTCTCCCCTTCCCTGGTGGAAGGGATCGACGATTAGCGTAATCGTCGGGGGAAGGGGAATAGGGGATTATATTACTATCTCCTCGACTACCAGATCGCCCTCAGCGAAGCGCTCGAAGCGCAGAGGCTTAGCGTCAACGGTCTTGTAGGAACCGTGAACCACAAGCTCGGCCAGAGCCTTGGCGGCGGCAGGCGCAACCATTGCCCCGTGCCCTGACCACCCGCAGGCAAGAAAGAGTCCCTCGTATCCAGGATGGACGCCCAGGATGCCGTTGTGATCGGCTCGCGTTATGCTGTAAAGCCCGCCCCACATGGACTTCACGTTGCAGTGTTCGGTGCCCGGGATGCGCTCCTGCATGTAGGGAGCTATCTCATCTTTATAGTAGGCAAGCGACGCCTCCTGGTCGAACCCCGACTTCTGTTCAGGATCGGCGCGGCCTATCTGCAGGTTGCCGGTCTCGTACTTGAAGTAGATGCCCCTATCTATGATCACAAGGGGGATGTTATCGTAACCGGGAATGTCGGGCAGGTTGGTAACGAAGAGCTGACGTTTGATGGGATCGACCGGCAGGTTTTCCTCGTCGTTCAAACCGGAGGCTGCAAGAAGCTGCATTGACCACGGGCCTGCGGCAAGTATTACGCCTCCGGCGCCGATGCTGCGGCCGTTGGAAAGCTGGACACCCTTGACTTTTCCAGACTCAAACTCGATGCGTTTTACCTCGGTTCTGAGGTGAACCTCGGCGCTTTCTGCAAACTCGCGCTGGACACGTTCGGTATACCCCTTGGCCGCGGCAGAGGGATCGAATGAGCCGCAGTCCGGACCGTAGAGTCCGCCTGCAAAAGGCTGGAACCCTGCAAACTCTCGGATCTCAGGATCCATGTGATCTACACCTGCTTTAAGGCCAGGAACCATGCGTTCGATCTCTTCAGGGGTGATAAGCTCGGCGCGAACACCTACCTCATCGAACGTCGGCTTGTAGGCCTTTACCCGCTCCCAGGTCCCGGCATAGAAGGTAAAAAGGTAGCCGTGCTTGTGGAAGCCTATGGGGATATTAAACTCTTTCTCGAAGGTGGAAAGAAAGTTGATCGAGCAGGTGGACATCTCCATGTTGATGCGCGAGCCCCACAGATTCCGGAACGCACCCGCGGATTTGGCCGATGTCTGCTCGGCTAACGCGTCGCCGCGCTCGAGGAGTGCCACGTTTCCCTTAAATCCCTGCGCCTTAAGGTTCCACAGGATTGATGTTCCGATGATGCCTCCTCCGATAATCACAAGATCGTATGAATCGCGCAATTTGGCCTCCGAATTTTTGGGATGAGTCTATGTCTTCTTCCCTGGTTTGTCAACCCGTAACACCCGTAACACCCGTAACACCCGTAACACACTCGTAACACATCCTGATGGCGATCAGAAGGCGTGTTGCGGACGGGTTGACAGACAACAAATAACGTCTATACTTTTGAAAACCAAAGGAGGATAGATTCATGAGAAAGATTAGTGTGTTTCTCATTACTCTTGCCGCACTGCCCCTTGCGGCACAGCCGGTGTTCACAGCCGACGATCTGCCGGACATCGGTTATGAGGCCACACTCATTCAGGATACCGTTAAGCCTATCATTGTGGACGTGGGTACCACTGGTGGTCCTCAGACCTGGGATTTCTCCCGTGAGGTATTCGGAGATACTGTACCATTCGAAGTACTTGAACCTGCAGATACCCCTGTAGCAGACTCCTTCCCTGATGCAGAGTTCGTTTATCACTTCGCCGGAGTGCTTCAGGATACTATCACCGGAGATCTATGGCAGTACTACCAGACAACCTCAACCCAGATGTTAATGATTGGAGATTATGCCGAGTCGTACAGCATAAGACTCTATCATGATTACGATCCCGACCGCGTCGCCTCCGTCTTTCCTCTTCAGATGGACGCGGAATGGCAGGACTCCTACCACACCCTGGACTCACTTGATCCCTTCGGCTTATTCATATTGGAAATGACCTCATCGAGTTCAAGCAAAGTGGACGCATGGGGAACGGTCATCGTTCCCGCAGATACCTTTGATGAAGCCCTGCGTTACATCACCTATGACACAACCCTCATGATCCAGACGAAGATGGGTACTCCAGACACTCTGCTACAGCGTACTATCAACTACAACTGGGTTGCTGCTGATGTAGGAGCAATAACGCACATCTCCAGCCTGGAGGACGAGATCGATCCCCAGTTCGATACAGCCGGCACGTACATGGTGCTTACAGAAAACAACCTCATCCCTGGCATCGAAGAGACAAAAATGGCCGCTTCGCCAGAGATACGCATAAGGGACCAAAAGGTTTTCTTCCATACAGTCCGGGCCGGAGTTGCCGAACTCGATCTTTACGACGCAGTGGGTCGCAGAACCGTTTGCCTGTACCGTGGGATTCTACCTTCAGGAGAACACAGCTTGCCGCTGCCAGCAGACCTTCCACGCGGGGTATACTTTGTGCGAATGAAAACATCCACTGAGAGCATGACAGGTAAGTTCGTGGTGCTTGACTAAGCAAAAAGGATTAAAGCCGGAAGGCGGGGCAAGCCCCGCCTTTTTACTTGATGCACACCTATAGGAAACGGCGTAATACCTCAGTTCTCCAGGATGGCACCCCGATTGCTAACAAAGTCCTTGACTAATCCCTAAATCGAACTACAATAAACCCCGTGGCAAAGTATATATTCGTAACCGGAGGGGTTGTTTCCTCTCTTGGTAAAGGGATCACGGCCTCGTCTATAGGTCTTCTTTTAAAGAGCCGGGGGTTCAGGGTAAGTCTCCAGAAATTCGATCCTTACATCAACGTCGATCCAGGCACCATGAATCCTTACCAGCACGGCGAGGTGTTCGTAACCCAGGACGGGGCCGAGACCGATCTTGACCTGGGGCACTACGAGCGCTTCATCGACGAAAACCTGTCCCGCCACAACAACCACACCACAGGGCAGATCTACGAGAACGTCCTTGAGAAGGAACGCAAGGGCCTCTTTTTGGGAGGCACCGTTCAGGTGGTCCCTCACATCACCAACGAGATCAAGCAGCGCATCACCAAGCTTGCCTCCAAGGAGTCGCTGGACGTTGTGATCTGCGAGATCGGCGGCACGGTCGGCGACATCGAGGGTCAGCCCTTCCTTGAGGCCATCCGCCAGCTCAGGCTCGATTTAGGTCCCCAGAACGTTCTCTACGTGCATGTAACGCTCGTGCCGTACATCGCGACCTCAGGCGAGTTCAAGACCAAGCCTACCCAGCACTCGGTTAAAGAACTTCGCGCCGCCGGCATCCAGCCTGACATCATCATCGCCCGCTCCACCCAGCGCATGCCGCGCGCCGCAAAGGAAAAGATATCGCTATTCTGCAGCGTGGAAAAGGAAGCGGTAATAGACGCCCCTGATGTAGAAAGTATCTACCAGGTGCCGCTTATCTTTCACGAGCAGGAGCTCGACAGGCTCGTGATCGCAAAGCTCGGACTTGCTGAGAATCCTGCAGAGCTTTCGGCATGGCGGGACTACGTGGAACGCGAACGCAGCCGCACGGAGAGCGTTCGCATAGCGCTCGTGGGCAAATACACCGGGCTGAAAGACGCCTACAAGAGCGTGATCGAGGCCTTAAACCATGCGGCGGTGGCCGAAGGGGTGAGGCTGGACCTGGTGTGGGTGGAGTCGAGCGATTACGACGAAGATAAGTTCGAGGGATTTAAAAACATAGACGGCATCCTGGTTCCGGGAGGGTTCGGTATAAGGGGGATTGAAGGCAAGATTCGAGTCGTCCGTTACGCGCGCGAGAAGCGTATCCCCTACCTTGGCCTGTGTGTAGGACTTCAGGTCGCGGTGGTAGAGTTTGCGCGCAACGTATGCGGTCTTGAAGACGCCAACAGCGTCGAGTTCGATAAAAAAACCCCGCACCCGGTGATAGATCTCATGCCTGAGCAGAAGAACATCTACCGAAAGGGCGGGACCATGAGGCTGGGTTCCTACCCTTGTGTGCTGAAACCCGAGACCAAGACACGAGAGTACTACGCGAAAGAGGTGGTGTTCGAGAGACACCGTCACCGCTACGAGGTAAATCCCGCCTATCTGGAAAGACTGCAAGACGCCGGTCTTGCGATCTCCGGCTCCTCTCCCGACGGGCTTCTCGCAGAGATTGTCGAACTTGCCGATCATCCGTTCTTCATAGCCACCCAGTTCCATCCTGAGTTTTGCTCAAGGCCCTTACGCCCGCATCCCCTTTTTGCCGCTTTCGTAAAGGAGGTTCATGAGTACGCCCTCCATACCCAACTCGCCAACTCACCAGCCAAGTAAGAAAGGGGGCTAGCCCCGTGTTGGTTGTATTCTTTTTGATCCTGCTGCGGTCAGCCCCGTTTGAGATAGCGATGATTCTCGCAAGGCTGCTTGTAAGAACGTACGCGGCATTTGTTCCAGCCGGCCGCTTTCAATTGTACAAAGCCGCTCAAAGGCTTGGGGAAGGACGATTTCGTGCAAAGGATTATTTAGACCGTGCGGCGTTCAATCTTGTCGTGATGGCACGCATGGGAACCGGGTTTTCACGCAGGCTAACCGAGAGGGTATCCATTGAAGGCGAGGAACGCATCCGCAGACTTAGGGATGCCGGGAATCCGGCCGTGGTTGCGACCTTCCACTACGGGCCGTGGGAACTTCTTGCCGAAACGTTCGCAAGAAAAGGTTATCCGGTTGCAGCGCTCGTGGGCCGCCAGAGCATGCGTATCTTCGAGGGTTATCTTGCGGCCCTGCGGCGCAGGGTCGGCCTTGCAACCATAACCGACCTGAACACGGCATCCCGCGTTCTTCAGAACGGTATGTTCCTTGCCGTACTTCTGGACAAGACCCGCCGCGCAAGAAAGGTGGCTTGGGAATTGCCTTATTCGGACTATAATGTATCCGTGATAGCACAGCTGCTCGCAAAAAGGACGAACTCCAGCCTGATCCCTGTGATGTGTCGTTTCCGCAACCGAAGGCTCGAGATAACTATAGGTTCCTCCGGACAGAGTCTTGGTGAGTTCTTTAGACCCTTCTTTCAAGAAGCCCCGTTCGAGTGGCTCGTATGGGGGGAATGATGCGGAAGATGCTCTGGTTAGTCTTCTGGATGTTTGGCTGCGTATTGCTTCTGGGGTCCTGTTCCGGGGAGGAACGGGAAAAGGTCGCCGAAGAAGAACTGCCGAGCCAGATCGTCGACAACTTCCAGATGCAGGAATCCAAAAGCGGCAAGGCGCTTTACTTCCTTCAAGGCCGCCGCGCGTTCTACTACGATAAGCGATCGAAGATCGTGGTGCTTGATCCGCACATCACCTTCTACGGACGCGGTAAAGAAATAACCTCGGTGGTTGTATGCGACTCGGGCGTGATATCGAACCGTACCAGTGATCTTGTAGCTTATGGACACGTTGTTGTAACAACATCAGACAGCACAATACTCCAGACCGATTCACTGGCCTGGTTCAACCGCCGGGCCAAGATCGAGACCGATGCTGAGGTATCCATACGCTCCTCCCAGGGCACCATCAAAGGCAAAGGCCTCATCTCCGACGCCGACTTGAACAGAATAGAGATCAAGGAGGAGATCGAGGGAACCACCCCGTTTTCGATAGATGAGGAGGGCGGATGATGTTATTCTTCGTTTTCATCTTCTCAGCCCTTGAATACACTGCGGACAAGATGGAGAATCTGCGGGAGGGTGCAGGTCGAACGACGCATCTTATCGGAAACGTGCATCTTTATGAAGAAAATCTCGATATCCGCGGCACCGAGGCGTGGTTCAAGCCTGCAGAACAGAGTTTTATCGTGTACGACTCGCTGCGCATAAAGGCGCAGGATGCTGACATCACCGCGGACTCGCTGTGGTTTGAGACCGAGAACCGCATCTCGCATCTTTACCGCAGGGTCATCGTAAAAAGGGGGAACACTGAGATAAGAGCCCCCCAGATCACGATATACCACCGCACGAGAACCGCAAAGATCCTCTACGGTGCCCAGATACGCGATCTAAAGGAGGAGATCCTGGTAACAGGGGACGCGGTCTCCTACAGCCTGGAGGATGATAAAGGCACCATAGAACGCAATCCCCGCCTGAGGGAGGATCGAGACTCATCGAATTTTCAGATCACAAGCAAGCGGATGCATCTCGACCAAGGTGCAAAATCCGCAAGTGCTGCGGAGAATGTACGTATCCTGACCGAGGATGCGAACGTCTACTGCGACACGCTCGTTCTATTCTATGAGCAGGATTTTGGGCATGCGTTCGGGAACACGGCAATAGAAAGCCCGGATGGCAGAATCGAGGCTGACTCGGCCGATTTCCGACTCGCCGGACGCAACCTTGAGGAGATATTCCTTTACCCGGATGTCGTAACCCGTTACCGCACCGAAGGCCAAGACTCGGTGGTAGTCCACTCACCTTATCTGACCATCGATCTTTCGAAAAAGAACGCTGAAACCCTGATCTTTACTGGAGGAACAAGTGGCACCTACTTCTGGCGAGAAGCAGAACCCCGAGCCGAAGAGTAAGAAACCCGAGGCCGGAACCAACTCAAGCGTCTTACGAGCAGAAGGTCTGCGCAAGGAGTTTGGCAAGCGGCCGGTTGTGCAGGACGTATCTTTACAGCTTCATCAGGGTGAGGTTGTAGGTCTTCTGGGTCCAAACGGCGCGGGCAAGACCACAACCTTCTCGATGATCATCGGATTCCTCCAGCCTACGGCAGGGGAAATAACGATAGACGGAAAGCGCATCAACGACCTGCCTATCTTCCGCCGTGCACGCCTGGGAATAGGTTACCTCCCACAGGAAGCATCCATCTTCCGCAAGTTAAGCGTTGAGGACAACATAAAGGCGGTTCTTGAGCTCAGAGGCTACTCCAAGAAAGAGATCGAGGAACGCACCCAGACCCTACTTAAGAAGTTCGAGATCGGGAACCTGCGGCGGTCGAAGGGGAATACCCTCTCAGGAGGAGAAAGACGCAGGGTTGAGATAGCCCGCGCGCTCGCCACCCAACCCAAGTTCCTCCTGCTTGACGAACCATTCACCGGTATCGACCCGATAGTACGAGGCGAGATACAGAAGATAATACTACTTTTGAAGAAAGAGGACATCGGGATACTTGTAACAGACCATAACGTGCGAGAGACCTTTGAGATCACCGATCGTACCTATCTTATGTACGACTCACGCATCCTTGTATCAGGTACACCTCACGAGCTTATCTCAAACAAAAAGGTGCGCGAGGTCTACCTGGGTAAAAAATTCAAGATATGAAACCCCCGCCACCTTACGGAACACAGCGCCTTGAGACCTCGCTTCGACCTGAACTTTCCCTGCACCTTACCCCCCAGATGCGCCTGCGGCTTGAGATACTTCAGGCCAATATACTCTCCCTTGAGGAGATGCTTTCGCTTGAGGTGCAACAGAACCCTGCTCTTGAGTTGATTGAAGGAGAACCGGAAGCGGAGGAAGAGAGGGTTTCGGAGGAGTTCTCAGTTGACGACTTCTATCCCCACAATCCTGCTGCAGGTTACGAGGAGGCCGAAGAAAAACCTGAACCTGGATCGCCTTGCACCGACCGCTCCTTCATTGCAGAACATATGATGCTGGCCCTGGCCAGTGAGTTCTCGGGATGCGAGACGGATTACCGCATAGCCCGCTACATACTTGAAGGTCTTGACGAGGATGGATTCCTGCACGAGGAGTTAAATTCTATAGCCAAGGCTCTTGGCACAACCGAAGAAGAGGTGGAACGAGTAAGACGACGTATCCAGTTTCTAAAACCGGTTGGAATAGCCTCCCGCGACATTCCTGAAGCGCTTTTGGTCCAGCTCGAGGCCCTGGGATATAACGAGGAAACCCCGGAGGTCCGGATCATTAAGGAAGGCTTCGATGCCCTGCTCCAGAGAAGAATCACATCACTTGTGAAGATTCTGAAACTTCCAACCGACGTTGTGGCTAAGGCATTTGAAACGATCTCCAGGCTTGACCCGAAACCGGGGCGCAACTTCCGCGAGATAGCATGTCGTTCCGTTCAGCCGGATATAACGATTCGTTACCGTGAAGGAAAACTGGATGTGGCTGTAAACGAAAGCCCTTTGCCCGGCTTGAGACTTTCGGCAAAGTTCAAGGAGATTCTCAGGAATCCAAAGAAATTCTCCAGCGATGAGGTCGAGTTCGCCAGGCGAAAACTTGAAGGCGCGCAGCTCTTTATCAAGGGAATCCTGCAGCGCCGCGACACCCTGCACCGTCTGGCTCAAAACGTACTTCTTCGCAACTACGACTTCTTCAGCGGACGAACCAGTCAATCAACGCCACTCCTTATGAAGAATACAGCCGATGAGTTAGGACTGCATGCTTCAACCATCTCACGCGCGGTACGTGACAAGTATATTGAAACCCCTGTAGGTATATTCCCCTTAAGATCGTTTTTTGCGAAAGGCGAACAAAATCCTCTGCGCTCAAAACTTTCAGCAATCATAGCATCTGAAAACAAGGATAACCCTTTGACAGACGAACAGATTGCCGAGCAACTGACCCGGATGGGGCTAAAGATTTCACGTCGCACTGTTGCAAAGCACCGGCTCAAGCTGAATATCCCGGACCGTTTCCAGCGCAAGGCGCTGGCCCAGTAAATCGGGCAAACGCTCCCTGGCGGAAGGGAATAGAAGAAAGGGTGATGGGTGTCCCCCTTTGTAAGGGGGAACTAAAGGGGGATTGCAGTTCCATTGCGATCTTTTTGCCGAAGGCAAAAAGGAGCATCAAATGATTTAGCGGAGATTAAGGGGGGAAATCAAGGTTGAAGTACATTTGCGGTAAAGTTGCGAAATAAACTTCTAAAGGTCAATCATTTGTAAGTTGCAGTGAATTGCGTCTCAGGTATAGTTAAGAATAAGGAGGATAGAAGTATGACTTTACCTGAGAAAGAAGCCATGATCAAGCAACGAGAGCCGTTAATGGTTGAGATGGAGAATGT
>JAYELY010000108.1:0-18788 GCA_034717795.1 Caldifarciminota bacterium | reverse complement strand
GCTCCTCATCACCTACTAATCCGTAGCAGCAGGCCAGGTTGTAGATCGCGGTCACGTTATCCGGCTTGTAATGGGCCACCGCGAGGTAGTATCTGGCAGCCTCCAGGTAGTTTTCTTTATTGTAAGCATCACGGGCAAGCATGTGCAGGCTGTCTGGATTGGCGGTGAAGACCTGTGCAGGTTCTACTGTGCTGGGGTCTATGCGTTGCGGGTTCTCCCAATCCACAGCAAGCAAGGGCACGGCTAAACATAGGCAAAGCAGGAGTTTCCTCGTCATAGTTCCTCCTTGGATTTAAAATAACTATAACTCAGTTGGGTAAGGGTGTCAACCGAAGTGATTTCTGAACTGTTTTTGTTGCGGCGGCGTGGTGTTTATAGGAGTGCTCCGCAAGGAGGGTGTGTTACGGATGTGTTACGGGCTTGACAAAACCGCTCTTACCTTTAAAGTTAAGGCTATGGGGAATAAAACTTTAGCTACAATCATAGGGGTGCTTTTAGCGTTCTGTTGTGTATCGGCGCAGGACAAGATCGCCTTTATCGATTCGGACAAGATCCTTAACGAGTTTGAGGATGCAAAGATCGCACGCGCCACCCTTGACCAGGCGGTACTCCAGTGGAAGTTCGAACTGGATTCACTCAGGCGGACTTATCAGACCGCGGAGGACGAGTTCAAGGCACAGCAGCCCATGCTTTCCGAGGAGGCGCTGCGTGCCAGACAGCAGGAACTTACGGCCATGCGGCACCAGCTCGAGACGTTTGGGCAGGATATATGGGGCAAGGACGGCAAGGTGGACCAGAAGCACCGCGAGCTTTTTGCCCCGGTGATCGACAGGATAAACACGGTGATTGAAGAGACAGCTCAGCAGAAGGGGATCTCGATCGTGCTCGACGTAGCCGCAGGAAGCTTTCTTTACGCCGACGCCTCGCTCGATATTACCTCCCAGGTTATCGAGGAGCTCAACCGTGAGTATGCTGCAATCGCTTCAGGCGTAAAGAAGAAGGTGGCGATTTTCGGTATCGCCGCCTTGGATGAGAAGAGTCAGTCTGAGGAACTCGGCAGAAGGGTACGCAGGGTGGTCCTTAAGGTTGTCTCACAGTTTGAGCAGGAGCTGAGGCTCGAGCTTCTTGCAGATCACGAGATTGAACCGATGCTTTTGCAATACGGCGGTTCGTTCGATCGTGAGCTGGAGGAGGCAACCGCGTTGGAGATAGGCCGACATCTGGATGCAGAGTTCGTCTATATGGGTACGGTCGAGAGACAAAGCGGTGATATCGTGGTGACCCTAAAGCTTCTTAAGCCCAAAGAAGATGAGGTCTTTCCACCGGTTAGCGATAGGATTTCCGAGAAGGAAGAGGCCCTGTTTGAGCAGAAGGTAAGCGGGCTTGCGGCCAAGCTTCAGGCCTATCTTATTGCCGGCAAAGAGTGATGCAGGGATAGCAAGCTCTGCAGATAGGAGTAACTAAAGCGGAGGGTAAGCTGTGACCGCTGGTGAATTGGCCAGACTCTTAGTAGGGGAGCTTTTGGGGGATGGGGGGGTAGAGCTTGTGCGTCCGGTTGCTTTTGAGGAGGCATCGCCTGATGAACTTACCTTCTACGATGGGGATGATGCTGCAGAGCTTTCAGTTTCTCGTGCAGGTTGCGTCATCACACGCTTGCATCCTGAGAGGTTTTCAGCGCGCTCCATTATTTTTGTCCACGAGGTGCGTCAATCCTGGGTTAAAGCCCTGGAAACATTTCCACAGACTTCAGAGGAACAATCTCCGAACCTCGTTTACGTATCGGATTCCGCCCTAGTTGATCCCTCATCTGTACTTCTGCCCTTCACCTATGTTGGACCCGGGGTTCGGATCGGCCCGGATTGCTTGATAGGCCCGAACGTAACCATCCATGCGCTTTCTCAGATAGGCGCACGTGTTAAGATCGGCGCAGGCTCGGTCATCGGCTCCGAAGGCTTCGGATACGTCAAGAATCCCGACGGATCGCACAAACACATCACGCATCTGGGCAGGGTGATGATCGAGGAAGACGTTGAGATCGCGGCATGCGTTTGCATCGACCGCGGCACTGTGGGCCAGACAGTTATCGGTAAAGGAACCAAGATAGACAACCTGGTGCACATCGCACATAACGTGAGAATCGGCAAGAATTGTCTCATAACCGGCCAATGCGGCATCGCAGGCTCGAGCATCCTTGAGGATAACGTTACGCTTGCCGGTCAGGTAGGGGTCAAAGACCACGTCCGCCTCGGCGAAGGCGGGGTAGTGCTTGCCAAGTCCGCCGTTTTCAAGGACATCGAGGCCGGTGCCGTGGTTTCAGGCATACCTGCCCGCCCTCACCGACTGAGCTTGCGCGCGCAGGCGCGGCTTTTTAGAGATGAGCCTACAAAAGACACTTAATGCCCCGTTCGAACTTGGCGGCCCCTGCCTGTGGAGTGGGGGATCGAGTCGGGTTCGCGTCAGTTCGGCTGAGCCGGATACAGGACTCCTCCTGCGCCGCATTGACAAGAGCGCGAGCGTCACCTTCCCTGTTTGTGTGGAGAACGCACAGGTTCGTTCTCACATGGTGGTTCTCAGGACCGGCAAGGATGAGCTTGCGTTCGTGGAGCACCTCCTGGCCGCCTTGTGGGGTATGGGGATAGACAACGCTTGCGTGGACGTTGATGGGGCTGAGCTGCCCTTTCTTGACGGGAGTGCGTTGCCTTACGTTAAGGGGATCAAGAAGGCCGGGGTGGTTACCCAAGGGGTATCTCGACTACGGCTGGAGGTTTCTGCATCGCTCGTGGTGATCGAAGGCGCTCGTTTTTTATACGTGTCTCCGGCAGCAGATCTCAGGTTGAGCTACGCTTTTCTTCATCGCGGTTTGATGGTTCGGCGGTTCCGGAACATCGAGGAGGTCTTTGCCTCTCAGATCGCCCCTGCCAGGACCTTTGCGGTCGGATCCTACCCTGAGTTTTCCTATCCCTTCGACGTTCACCGCAGCGGCAGGTTGAGCTTTCCTTATCCTGCAAGGTTCGCCGATGAGATGCTGCGCCATAAGGTGCTTGATTTGATTGGAGATCTGGCTTTAAGTGGGATTCGGGCACCGCTCAAGATCCGGGCATTCGGAACCGGTCACCGCGAGACACACAAGGCCATCAAAATTCTTCTCAAGGAGGTCTTACATGACAACTTTGGATATAGACGCCATTCGAGCCAAACTGCATCACCGCTATCCCTTCCTGATGGTTGACCGGGTAACCCGGCTCGATGGGAAAGAGATCTGGGGGTATAAGAACGTAACACACAACGAACCTTACTTTGCGGGACACTTCCCCGACTTCCCGGTGATGCCTGGTGTTTTGATCGTCGAGGCGATGGCCCAACTTTCGGGCCTTATTATCCTTGGCCCGCGCACCGAGCCGGAGGAACGCAACATGGTCTTCATGGGCGTGGACAAGGTACGCTTCCGCCGGGCGATAAGACCGGGCGACAGACTGGAGTTGCATGCCCGGTTGATCTATCACCGCGAGGCCGAGCGCACCGAGCAGGCCAAGATAGAGGCACAAGCTCATGTAGACGGCGAGCTGGCAGCCACGGCGACCTTCCTTATAGGGCTTTTTTCGAATACCGACGCTTAGGGTGTTGTAATTTACAGGCTTATCCTTTAGATGCCAGATATCCATCCAACTGCGGTAGTTTCCTCCCAGGCAGAGCTTGCTGAGGGCGTAATCGTCGGTCCCTACGCGGTGATAGAAGACGATGTGATAATCGGAGCCGAAACACGCATTCTCTCCCATGCAATCATCAAACCCCACGTGCGTATCGGCAAGAACTGCACGATAGCAGAGCACGCGGTGTTGGGCGGTATGCCCCAGGATACCCGATTTGCGGGAGAGCGAAGCTTTCTTGTCCTCGCAGATAACGTCACGGTACGCGAGTTTGCCACCCTGCACAGGGCCACAGGCGAGGGCGAGACGACGAAAGTGGGCAAGGGCTCATACGTCATGGCCTACGCGCATGTCTCGCATAATTGCAAGTTAGGAGAACGGGTGACCCTCGCCAACGGGGTCCAGCTTGCAGGACACGTTGAAATCGGCGAGCGGGCCTTTCTTGGCGGCTCAAGCGGCGTGCATCAGTTCGTTCGCATAGGGCGGCTTGCCATGCTCGGAGCGCACTCCTACCTTACCCAGGACCTGCCGCCGTTCCTCCTGGGTTCGGGCCACCCTTTCAGGATTGTGGGCATCAACCGGAAGGGGCTTGAGCGTGCCGGATTCCCGCTCGAGCGCCGCACGCTCATAACAAAACTCTACCGTATGATCTACCAGGACCCCAGACCGCGGGATAAGGCGCTTCTCGAGCTTTCAGCAGAAGAGCGTTCGATACCGGAAGTGGCGGAGTTTCTGAACTTTATAACCTCAAGCCGGCGCGGGATTCGTCTTAAGACTCAAGGGCACTAGTTATGCGTTTGATCCAGGTTCGTGTGGTTGCCAAAGCGTCAAGACAACGCGTTGAGGAACTCCGAAAGGATCTTTTCAAGGTCTGGGTGCACTCCGCTCCCGAGAGGGGCAAGGCTAACCAGGAGATCCGCGAGCTGTTGGCGAAACACTTCGATCTGCCGCGCTCAGGTGTTAATCTTATCAAGGGCGAGCACTCACGCAATAAAACCTTCGCGCTTGACATGCCTCAAGATAGCCGTAAGATTACAGGTCATAAGAAGGAGGATTGATGGCAAGATACCTTTTGGCGATGCTTATCGTGGCTGTAGCCGGGGTTGTCCTTCTGGCCCTGGACTGCGACAGGCTTGATGAGCCTTTATACGAGACGGAACTCGGTAAGATAAAGGTGCATACAGAAACGGTATACCTTACTAAAGAAGAAGGCCCATTCTCATACGCTGCGGTTAATTTTTCCTGGCAGGGTCTTTCAGAAGGTGATGGTGAAGGTGTGGTAGTGGAGAGGAAAGTTAACGAGGATTTCATTGTGGTGGATACCTTACGCACCCTCGCCGCGGAGATGTATTTTAGCGACCCTGAAACCCTGAGCGTTGAGGAGACCACCTACCGGTTGCTTTTGCTCAGGCAGGATCGGGCACTTGTGCTTGAGGAGTTTACCTGCGTCCCTTTTGCAGGCGTCAACTTTCATCTTTCCGACACCGTCTTGGGCGAGGAGGGCGAGGAGGGCGAGGAGGGCAGGGTGATTCTATCTTGGGATCGCATCGAGGGTGCCAGCGAATACGAGGCTCGGCTTATGACCCTTGGGACGCTTGCTCCGATTCCAAAAGGTGAGAGGGTTTTAGATGCCATGCTCGGCTCCTCGGATAATGAAAGGATTAGCTGGGAGATAGACGCGGATAAACTGGATAAGCCCGCCAACTACATCCTTCAGGTAAAGGCCGGTGTGGAGGATGAGGGTTACTTGCGCAGTGTCAGAGGTTCAAAGCTTTTTGTATTAGGAGGTTCGGGTGATGAAGAAGAGGAAGAAGAAACCGACTGATTGAGGAGGGATACCATCATGAACGAACAAAAAAGATCAAATAACCGTACCTTGTGGATCTCGGTGCTTATCTGTGCCGGGGTTGCCTTGTTTATCTCCGCCGTGGTTACCATAGCGCTGCAGATCCCGGGTTTTCTTGCGCGTCGTCCACATCCGGTCCCTGAGATAGTGGGCCTCAGCGTTGCCGAAGCCGAAGAGGTGGTTGAGCCTTACCGCTTCGTGATTCTTCCGGCAGGAGAGGACCCCAGCGATTTTGACGAGGGTGTGATACTTTCCCAGAACCCGGAGCCTGGCGAGTCTATTCGCCCTGGTGGGATTATTCGCGTCGTTTTGAGCAGTGGAAGACCGATGATCCAGGTGCCCCGGCTTGCCGGCCTTGAGCTGGTTCAGGCAACCGAGTTGTTGCAGTCCGCCGGACTCTTCGTCTCCGACGTCGTCTCAAAATACGATACCTTGCCCGAAGACCTAGTGATAGGAACCGATCCTGAGGCGGGAACCGCAGTTGAGAAGGGAAGCAAGGTTGAGTTGTTCGTAAGCCTTGGTCCAGATCTTGTTGAGGTTCCTAAGGTAACGGGCCGCAAGCTCTCAACGGTTCGCAAAACGATAGAAGAGAAGGGCTTTGTAGTAGGCGATATAACCTATCAGGTAACTGGCGAGTACTATCAGGGGACTGTGATGAAACAGACGCCCAAAGCGGGCGAGACGGCTCCAAAGGGCTCGCAGATAGATCTGGTGGTCGCAGAGGTTCTGCGTTAGGATGACTGAAAAATCCCCTGGTAGGCGTACCCTGAAAATCTTGGCGATTGTAGGAGTTTTCATCGGCGGATTCTTTGGGATTGGTCTGTTGGGATTCCTGGTGGGCAATTATATAGTGATGCCTTTGATAGTCAGCAAAGGCTCCGAGATTGAGGTTCCTGAGGTTGTAGGTATGCCTCTTGAGGAGGCGATCGTGCTCCTGGAGGAACAGGGCTTCGAGTCAGTTGCCAACGAGAAGCGGCCCGACACACTCTACCCTGAAGGAGTGGTTGTGGAGCAAAGACCTGGTGCCGGAGCCAAGATCAAGAAAGGCAGGATTGTGCAGCTTGCCGTATCATCTGGAGAGGAGTCGGTTCGCGTGCCATATCTCCTGGGCCTTACCATGGAGCAGGCAACGGCGATCGCCCAGCGCCGCAACTTCGAGATCGAGCAGGTGGATACCGTGCAGAGCGATAGTGTTCCCGCAGGAAGAATAGTTGCCATGAGGCCTGATCCGGAGATTCGAGTCGCAAAGGGAACCAGGCTCCGTCTCTATATCTCTGCAGGACCGATTGGCAAGACTATCCCTGTCCCTAACCTGATCGATCTGCCTCTGGAGAAGGTTAAAGAGATGCTTGAGGCCGACTCGCTTGTCCTGGGTGAGGTTCGTAAGATGGAGGTAGCGGGCAAGGGCGGCATAGTTATCCTGCAATCCCCTGACCCCGGGGTTTTGGTCGGCCCAGGGGATACGATAAACCTTACCGTAGGCCAGGAACCCTGATCCGGTTCCGGCGGCGTGCCACATCCAAGGTCAGGGGTGAAGGCTCGCATGAGTTGCGAAAGGGGATAATGTAGATGGTAGAGTTTTCCGCTTCGATACTTAACTGCGACTTTGCCAGGCTCGGCTCCGAGATTAAGGCCGCGGAAGAAGCAGGGGTTGATGCCTTCCACCTCGACGTGATGGACGGTCACTTCGTACCCAACATAAGCTTCGGCCCGCCGGTTACCAAACATCTCCGAAATCTCACCAAGCTGCCGCTTCGCGCTCATCTCATGATCACAGATCCGGTTTGCTACGCACCGCGATTTGTAGAGACCGGTGCGGACGAGATACTCTACCAGATAGAGGTGGCCGATTCCCTTACACTTCCCAAGCTGCTCGAGCTGGAAAGACCCGTGGGTGTGACCTTGAACCCAAACACCCCACTTGAGAGTGTCTACTCACTGTTGCCCGAGCTTTCGCAGGTTCTTCTTATGAGCGTCTATCCAGGGTTCGGCGGGCAGCGCTTCATCCCTGAGACGCTTTTCCGCATCGAGACCTTAAAGCGCGAGATCGAGCGCCAGGGGCTTTCTTTACCCATCTCGGTTGACGGCGGTGTGAACCCTGAGACCGCACCGGATATACGCGAGGCCGGGGCTGACATACTGGTGGTTGGCTCGGCGCTTTTCCGATCAAAAGACTACGCCGCGGTCGTCCGGGCCGTCAAGGGCGTGTAGGGGCAAATATCAAATAGCAAAATTCAAAATTTCAAATTGAGATTGCTCCCTGCGTTCGCCCTACGGAGCTTCGTCGCCTTCGGCGTCTCGCAACGACACGAGGTCACAAAGAGATTGTGAAGCAATCGCTTGGGGTAAAAACGACACGGTTACTCCAAAATATAAAGAGGTCGCCATTGGACACCCCCACCCTACCCTCCCCCGTCGAGGGGGAGGTAATAAAAATTATCCCTCCCCTGGCGGGACAGTGTGCCCCTTGGGATACGAACTTTACTGCATCCCATAGGTGGGAATAAAAGGGAGGGGGCGTCCCCCCACCTAAGGCTTTGCAGCTACAATTTCCCCCTCCCTGGTGGAGGGGGATAAAGGGGGGAGGGGGAGCTTTCATTTCCAGTTCGCCGCAAGACTTGCCAGGCGTAAGTTAGCAGGGCAGGAGGGAAAGTAGCCTAGTGGCGTTTCAAATTGCAAAATGCAAATTTTAAATTGGATGTGTTGCAACCTTGGGGATAATGGTTAAAATACTCCAACTAGATTACCTTAAGACGTAACTGGATAGGTAAAAGGAATGTTTGATTTACTGAAAGATGCGTTTACCAAGCTCAAGCGTGAGCTTTTGGGCAGGGGCAGCCTATCGGAAAAAGAGATCAAGGAGTTTCTGCGCTCCCTGCGCGTGATGCTTCTTGAAGCCGACGTAAACTACAAGGCGGCCAAGGCGTTCATCTCGTCTTTGGAAGAAAAACTCAACACCACCGAGATCTACAGCTCGCTTCAGCCCGGCAAGCAGGCGCTGCGGGTTATATACGATGAGCTCACCCTCTTCCTTGGAGGAAAGGTCGAGAAGCTGGAGTTCGCAAAGCCGCCGACCCTTATCCTGCTCCTCGGACTCCAGGGTGTGGGCAAGACCACAATGGCCGCAAAGCTTGCAAAGATGTACGCTTCCAAGCACCCACTTTTGGTCGCCGCGGACATCAAACGGCCTGCGGCGGTCGAGCAGCTCGAGTCGCTGGCTAAAAAAGCCAAGGTGGATTTTTTGGGGCCTCCAAAAACTACATCCCGCGATATAGAGACCTGCACCGCGGCACTCAAACACGCGAAGAAATCAAATAACGAACTGGTGATAATCGATTCTGCCGGGCGTCTTCACATAGACGAGGAGATGGTCGCCGAGCTTGCCGAGATCAAAGCGAAGCTTTCCCCTGCCTACACCCTGCTCGTGCTCGACGGCCTGGTAGGGCAGGATGCGCTTCGCCAGACAGAAGATTTTCACGATCAGGTCGGTGTCTCTGGCGGCATCCTTACGAAGCTGGACGGCGACGCGCGAGGCGGCGCCGCGCTCTCCTTCAGGCACGTTACCGGCCTGCCTATCTACTTCATAGGAGTAGGGGAGCGTCTTGATGATTTAGAGGTGTTTCATCCGGATCGTATCGCCGCCCGTATCCTGGGCGAGGGCGATATCGTTTCTGTGGCCGAACAGGTGCGTCAGGTGGTGGATGAACGTCAAAGCGCCGAGCTTGCCGAAAAGCTCATCCAGGGTCGACTCAACTTCGAGGATCTGCTGGATCAGATGAAACAGCTTTCAAAGATGGGCGATCTCTCGAAGCTTTTGGAGAAGCTGCCCGCAGGTATGATGGGAGGGATGAGTGCTGAGGATTTCGATCCTGCCGAGATCAAGCGCACCGAGGCGATCATCCTTTCGATGACACCTGAGGAGCGGCGCAACCCGGATATCCTTTCTGGCAGCCGCAAGCTGCGAATCGCCAAGGGTTCGGGCACAAGTCCGAGCGACGTCAACCAGCTTATAAAGCAGCTTTCCGAGATGCAGCGCATGGCCAAAGGGGCAGGGGTTGATCCTCGCATGATGGGTGCGGGTAAGGTGCGTATGGGTCACGGGGGGAAGAAGAAGCAGAGGAAGAAAAAAGGGAGACGTTAGCTCATTTTCGTCATTGCGAGGGACGGAGCGACGAAGCTCCGAAGGGCGGACAGAATGGAGCAATCCCATGCTAGAGACTGCAAAGCATCAAATTAAAGGTAGACCCATAGGGGTTAAGGAGTCAGCAATCAAGTGACTCACATAGCCAGCAGCGGCGGTCTTGAGTAAAGGATTCTTAGATTTCACCAGGACTCCAGCAGTCAATCCCAACGCTAAAAGACTGTGAAATAATTCTCGATGATGCGGATTCTTGGCGGGTTCAAGTAAATCGGGCGGCATGGAATAGACCCCGCCTAATATAGCACCTATAGTTATTCGCTTCAACAATTCAAGCCACTGATAATCATTCTGATTGTCTTTGGGTTGATTGCATATAGAAGTGATAGCACCTACGGTTCCTCCGACCACAGCACCAATGGTAACATGACTTTTAATTTTCATACTCAGATGGCAGTATAGAAACATTGGTTGTCAGGGTGCGTAGGCATCTCCAAGGATAAGGCCAGCCGAAAGGCTGGCCCTTTAATGTATTCTTGCGATCTTTTTGGCTTTGCCAAAAAGGAGTATTTAACTATTTGCTTCCGCCTCCGAAGAGTAGACCTGCCGAGGCAAAGATGCCCGAAGGGTTGATTTCAGGTCCGAAACGCAGGTCGGTGCCGTCCTCAAGTGACCATTCGCCTGAAAACGGACTCCACATGTAGCCGCCCTTTATCTGGATGGCGATGAACTCGATAGGGATAAGTATTGCGAGAGCGGGTGCTACCGTGAACGTGCCGCAGCTGACTTCAGAGGTGCGTCCGGGAGTATCCAGAAGCTCGCCGAAGTCTATATCTCCCAGTCTGGGACGAAGTTTCAGGGTCACAGCGGTGCCGCCGATGCCAACCATAGGCATGATGCCGAAGCCCTTCCAGATATTGATGAAGTAGCCGGGTTCGAAGAAACCGCCGCCGTAGGTCATTCTGACAGAGACGCTGTCGCTGTCGAATCTGCGAGCGCCTCCGAATCCCCAGCCGCCGACCATGAGATTTGTGCCGCCCCAGCCGCCGCCGCCGTAGGTGATGATATCGTCATCCACCGCGGGAAGGCCGTGGGCCTCGAACTCGGTGCTCAAGGCGGAAAGATCGGGCATCATGTAGGACAGCACGAATCCGCCGTAGCCTCGCCCCTTTGCGGCAAAGGCCGCCACGACAAGGATCGCTACCAATAAGACTGCTTTCTTCATTCAACTCCTCCTGGTAAGGGTTTTGTTTGCTCCTCGATTTTATATCTTAGGTAGACGGCAGGGAGGGGAAAAGGTTGCATCCATCTTGTAGAAGTAACTGAGGAGAAACTGCGAGAAGATGAGGTTGCAAATGAGAACTTATCTTATCTAAACGCTCTGCTTCAACCATTTCCGTGAATGCTAAAACAGTCAACTTGACGAGGCGGCTAACTTCCCTATAATTCAGAAATATGAGTGGGCGGATAGCTCAGTTGGCTAGAGCGCCTGCCTTACAAGCAGGAGGTCGTAGGTTCAAATCCTGCTCTGCCCATGTACCGGTTGCGGTTTACCGGTCTGGATTGTATAATTGCAGGTCGAACCTTCAAAAGGCCTGTAAATTCATAGATAAAAGAAGCCCCGACGGGCAACTATTAAAAGAGATTCTGTCAAACATTACGAAGGAGGCTTAACGATGAAGATCAAACCGCTTCAAGATCGAATCCTCGTCGAAAGAGTAGAGGAAGAAGAAACGGTCGGCGGTATCATCATCCCTGACACCGCCAAGGAGAAACCGCAGAAGGGCAAGGTGATTGAGGTAGGTCCGGGACGCAAAGATGAGAAAGGCAAGCCAATCCCCCTCGAACTCAAACCGGGCGACGTCATATTATTCAACAAGTACGCCGGAACCGAGATCAAAGTAGAGGGTAAGGAGTACCTTCTCATGCGCGAAGACGACATAATGGCGCTTGTGGAGTAAGGAGGAACGATGCCAGCAAAAGATATCCGTTTCGAGGAAGAAGCAAGACGCGCGATCCTGCGCGGTGCCACCATGCTGTCAGACGCGGTAAAGATTACCCTTGGGCCGCGTGGCCGCAACGTCGTTTTAGAAAAGAAGTTCGGAGCTCCCACCATCACCAAGGACGGCGTGACAGTGGCCAAGGAGATCGAGCTTGAGGATAAGTTCGAGAACCTGGGCGCGCAGATGATCAAGGAGGTTGCATCCAAGACATCTGACGTGGCCGGCGACGGCACCACCACAGCGACACTTCTGGCCGAGCATATCTACCGCGAAGGCCTGAAGAACGTTACCGCAGGAGCCAACGCCATGGCCTTAAAGCGCGGTATCGACATGGCGGTCGAGGGGATCGTGGCCGAGCTTTACAAGATGAGCAAGAAACCCGAGGGCCGCACCGAGATCGCTCACGTGGCGGCAATTTCTGCAAACAACGACCGCAAGATAGGCGAGATGATCGCCGACGCCATGGAGAAGGTTGGCAAGGACGGGGTCATCACCGTCGAGGAAGCCAAATCCATGGAGACCACACTCGAGCTGGTCGAGGGTATGCAGTTTGACCGCGGCTACCTCTCCCCCTACTTCATCACCGAACAGGAGCACATGCAGGCGCTTTTAGAGGACGCCTACGTGTTTCTGTATGAGAAGAAGATCTCCAACGCACGCGAGTTGCTTCCGCTTCTTGAAAAGACCGCTCAGTCAGGCAAGCCTCTGTTGATCATCGCCGAGGATGTTGAGGGCGAGGCTTTAGCCACCCTCGTGGTGAACAAGCTTCGCGGCACTTTGAACGTGTGCGCGGTCAAGGCCCCGGGTTACGGTGAGCGGCGCCGCGCGATGCTAGAGGATATCGCAGTCCTCACCGGCGGACGCCTCATATCCGAGGACGTGGGTATCAAGCTTGAGAACGTCCAGGTCTCTGATTTGGGTAAGGCCAAGCGTATTACCATTGACAAGGAAGATACCACCATCGTCGAGGGCGCGGGCAAGCACGAGGATATCCAGGCGCGCATCGAGCAGATCAAGCGCCAGATAGAGGATACCACCTCGGACTACGACCGTGAGAAGCTCGAGGAGCGGTTGGCCAAGCTCGCAGGCGGTGTTGCGGTTATCAACGTGGGTGCCGCTACCGAGGTCGAGATGAAGGAACGCAAGGCCCGCATGGAGGACGCCCTTCACACCGCTCGTGCAGCAGTCGAGGAAGGCGTTGTGCCGGGCGGAGGCGTTGCCCTGATGCGTGCATCCAATGTACTTGAGGGCGTGCGCTCCAAGGCCAGAAGTGATGAGAAGACCGGTGTGGATATTATCCGCAAGGTGCTTGAGATGCCGCTTCGCCAGCTGGTGGCCAACGCCGGTCTGGACGGCTCGATCGTGGTTGAGAAGGTCAAGGCATCCGAGGACCCCAACTTCGGCTTCAACGTGGAGAAGCTGGAATACGAGGACCTGGTAAAGTCCGGAGTGATCGATCCGACAAAGGTCGTTCGTTCCGCCCTTCAGAACGCGGCCTCCATCGCTGGATTGCTTGTCACCACCGAAGCCGCGGTGGTCGAGAAGCCCGAGGAGAAGCCCGAGATGCCTGGCATGCCGCCCGGCGGCGGATACGGCGGATACTAATATCACCCCGATAAGGGGACTCCAAAAAGATTAAAAGGCCGGGCTTGCACCCGGCCTTTACCTTCACCCCACAAAATCACTTCATGATTTTGTGGGGGCCCCGAATAAATCACCACAAAGGAATACTTCGTTTTCCTTCGGGGACCACGAACAATCCCTCCATGTCGTCGTGATACCCCCGTGATTGACACTATTACTTTTCCCATCCAATCCTCCTTTCCTTCACTTCTTTAAACCTGCGGACATCACGCGCACCCAGGGTAAGGCATAAGCCTAGATGAAACGAATGGTTGTATAAGGAACGCCCCCACTTTCTTTCGCCGAAGTAGTAGGGTAGCCAGCGATGCGTAAACTGAACCCAGAGTATCCGGTTAAGCTCAAGGCTCAGCTCCGACCGCAGGGTGGAGCAAAGAAGCGGGTTGTCCGGAGCGAGGTTCAGGATGCTCACTCCGCTTATCAACTTGACCAGCGGAGTCAGATGTTTTACCCTACCGGATTTGTAAGGTATTATGGATTTTGTGCTGCCGAAGAGGGCAAGACCTATCTGAGGTGTGAGCATCTCAAGTAACGGCAGGACGGCGTATATCTTACCCTCTTCCACCCATCCTGCAATATGACCGCGTGCGAGTTCCGCTCCCAGCGAGAACGCGAGCTTCTGTCCCCAGTACGAGCGTATCCTGACCACCGAGGCCTCGAACGAGGGCGTCATTGGATACCCCACGCACCATCCCGCACCGGCCTCGAACCCGATTCCATCCACGGAAAAGAGCGAGGGCCGCAGGCTCTCGCCTAGTCCGTTGCCCGAGATCAAAAGGACAAGCAAAATCCCCTTACTCACCGACGCTTCCCCTTTCTTCTGTATATTTCAACGCTGTCAAGAACCAGGCTTGCGGATAAAGAGACCACCAAGGAGTGCCTGTACTTCTCCTGGGTATCCAGAAGGGGAACCCAGCGATGCTGGAGTTGAACCGCCAGGGGTTTTGCAAAAATCCATCGCAGATTGGTGTTAACCGAAGAGAAAAATATCGATTGCAAGGACAAATTGAGGTTCCCTTCAGGGATTAGATTCAGGAGGCTTAAGCCGCAGGAAAGCTCCACTCTGGGGATAAATCCCTCATCCCTGGAGAGGAGTTTGCATGGCTGCAGCCAGGCTATGCCGAGCTTCGCAGTCCATGAGGTTAAAAGGGTAAGGTCTGGGTACCTCCACACGCTTTGCAGAAACTCCAAGTTTACGAATTCCAGGGTCAGCAAGAGGGCCGGATTTCCTCCCCAGTATGAGCAAATATGTCCCAGGGAGCCGCCCAGGGAGGGAAGCATAACATGGCCTGCGTAAAAGCCGATTCCCCTTCTAACTCCTATCACCTCGAAGGTCAGGGAGCCGGGCTCGATAAATCGGGTTTTACTTTCTTTGTTTATATCCTGTGAGAATATCTCAACCCCTGCAGGTTCTATGAGGGGGCTCTTCGCGATGAGAAAGACTAGCAAAACAAGGTTCACCACTGTGGTCCTCCTTCCGCTTATATAGAACTTTATGCGTCCAGGTGAAGTTGTCAAGTCGGTGGTTGAGGCTTACTTATACTCTACATAGTTGTCTTGACAGGTCGAAGAGACTGAGTAGACTAACCGCTTAACCGCTCAATTATTGGATAGTTAAGCAAGGAGAAGCAGAAGATGCAGCTTTTGTTCCTGACCGCACCTGTGGGAGCGATTATAGCCCTGGGTTTTACCGTCATACTGGTACTCGGCATCCTGAAGCGCAAGGAAGGAACCCCCGCGATGAAGGCCGTCGCCCAGGCGGTACGTGAAGGAGCGGCTGCATACATCAAACGCCAGTACGGTGTTGTGGCGATCTTCTTCGGGATCGTATTTGGGATTTTGTGCGTTCTGGCGTTTGTTTTCAATCTTCTACCCAAGCCCGTGCCTTTCGCGTTCCTCACGGGAGGTTTCTTTTCAGCGCTTGCAGGATTCATCGGCCTCAAGGTGGCTACGAACTCCTCGGCGCGGACGACCAACGCCGCTCGAGAAAGCCTCAACTCCGGCTTGCGCGTTGCGTTCAGTTCAGGAATGGTCATGGGGCTTGTGGTGGTTGGCCTGGCTTTGCTTGACCTTTCCATCTGGTATATCGTTCTCAACCAGATATACAAGGCGAAGCCTGTGGTCGAACGGCTGCCAATCATTACATCTACCATGCTTAACTTCGGGATGGGAGCAAGTTTTTACGCATTGTTTGCCCGTGTGGGCGGAGGGATATTCACAAAGGCCGCGGACGTAGGGGCCGATCTCGTAGGCAAAGTCGAAGCAGGCATACCTGAAGACGATCCGCGCAACCCGGCTGTTATTGCAGACAACGTAGGTGACAACGTGGGCGACGTTGCAGGAATGGGTGCCGATCTCTACGAGTCGTATGCCGATTCGATCGTTGCCACCATGGCGCTTGCCGCCGCTGCTACGGCAGCCCTGCCTGCGGGAATCAAAGCGGATATGAGTCTGAGGATGGTGCTTTTGCCCATGGTCATAGCCGCCGCAGGTCTTTTCGCTTCCATCATCGGGTTCTTCCTCGTACGGGCAGGGGAGAAGGCTGAACAGAAGGTGCTTTTGTGGGCCCTGCGCCGCGGCATCTGGGCAGCGGCCCTAATCACCGCTGTTGCCAGCTTCTTTGTGGTCTACTTCGTTTTGGGCCCGGATCAGATAGGTATCTACTTCTCGGTGCTTACAGGGCTTGTTGCAGGCGTGGTGCTCGGGTTCCTGACCGAGTACTTCACCTCAGTTAACTATTGGCCAACGCGCGGCATCTCGCGTGCAGCCGAGACCGGCCCGGCCACGGTAATAATCGAGGGGCTTTCGGTGGGAATGATCTCTGCCGCGCCGTCGGTTCTGGTGGTAGCGGCAGCGATTCTTGGTGCCTTCTTCTTTGCCGGTGGAGCGGCGAGCTTTGATCACGGCCTTTACGGCGTTGGCATAGCTGCGGTAGGGATGCTTTCCA
Organism: Caldifarciminota bacterium; assembly: GCA_034717795.1. Taxonomy (GTDB): domain Bacteria; phylum Hydrothermota; class Tepidihabitantia; order B3-TA06; family B3-TA06; genus B3-TA06. Next base: position 2,566 of record JAYELY010000108.1, on the reverse strand, counting down.
CCTTAGGCATCACCCTTGCCACCGATGCCTACGGTCCGGTTGCCGATAACGCAGGCGGCAACGCCCAGATGGCAGGGCTGAAACCAATTGTCCGCGAGCGTACCGATGCTCTGGACGCACTCGGCAACACAACCGCGGCCACTGGCAAGGGATTTGCGATCGGCTCGGCAGCGCTCACCGCGCTGGCGCTGGTGGTGGCCTACCGCAACGAGATCATCCTGCGCGGCGCCAGCCTCGATCTTTCCCTTACCAACCCGCGCCTTTTGGTCGGTATCTTCCTCGGCGCCATGCTTGTATTCTTCATCGCCGCGTTAATCATACGTGCCATAGGTAGTGCGGCACAGTCCGTAGTCAAGGACGTTCGGCATCAGTTTAATACCGTTAAAGGACTCATGGAGGGCACTGCCAAACCGAACTACGCAGAGACCGTACATATTTGCACGGTTTCCGCTCAGAAGAAGATGATTCTGCCTGCGCTCTCCGCGATCCTCGCACCGGTTGTGGTAGGAGTCCTGATCGGATTTGAAGGCGCTGTGGGTCTGCTGGTGGGAGCCATAACCACCGGTTTTGCGATGGCGATCTTTATGGCGAACTCTGGCGGCGCGTGGGACAACGCGAAGAAGTACATCGAGACCGGGCGTCACGGAGGCAAGGGCTCCGAGGCCCACAAGGCCGGCGTGGTCGGCGATACCGTTGGCGATCCGTTCAAGGACGCGGCAGGTCCATCACTCAACATCCTCATAAAGCTCATGTCCATGGTCTCTATCGTCTTCCTCGGACTCGTCCTTGCGATAAAGCTATTCTGATAATACCCCACGCGGATACCCCCTCTCCGCGCGGGGACCCCGGGATAAATGCTCCTTTTGACCAGAGGTCAAAAGATCGCAAAACACTCCGTCATCGCGACCGACCGTCCGCTTCGTTCAGAGGCGGGGGAGGGTGGCGATCTATTCCCGAAGGGAATGTTCCTTAGATTTCCCCCTCCCTTGTGGAGGGGGATTAAGGGGGAGGGGATAACTTCCATGCATTCTATCTTGACCTACCTCTATTCTAATTTTCCCCTTCCCCCGACGCTTCGCGTCGACCCCTCCCACCAGGGGAGGGGAAGTTATTTGATCAAGATCACTTTCTTCGTTGGGTATGACGCCTTTACCCCACGCCATTGCTATGCAATGCCGCGGGGACCCCGATAATAGAACCCAGTTAGCGTAGAATGACGATTTTTGTGCGTGCCGAGTAACCCTCGGTTGTCACCCTGGCGAAGTAGACGCCGGAGGGCAGGGAGGAGGGCGGGGAGGGCGTCCAGATTCCTTCTCCTTTGATAGTTTCCTCAAGCACCTTCCGTCCGTCCACAGAGTAGATGGTAAGGGAAGCTTGGCCGGACACGTCGTAGAAGAGCCGGTTGAGGGAAGCCTCAAGACGAATGACAGATTCCCTAACCGGCTCCTCTTCAATGCCACCAACCTCACCTAAAGAATCGGTCTTTATCAAGAGGACATCCACTGAGGTGTCGTGGCTGTAGGATTCCGTACATCCGGTGATGATATAGCCGCTGTCTGAGGTTACCTGAACGCAGTTGCCGTCGTCCCTATTCCAAGCGCTGCCAAAGGTGCGTGTCCACAGAGTATCGCCCTGCTCATCGGTCTTTAAGAGCCAAGCTACGCTTGTGGAGTCCGAGCATCCCTTCGTACCTGCGATGATATAGCCGCCATCAGGGGTTTGACAAATGGAGGTGCGGAAGCGGCGATTAGTGCCGCCGTAGATGTGCGCCCACAACGAGTCGCCCACCGAGTCGGTCTTTAAGATGAATAAGTCGCATGGGGCGATGCCGAATGACCAATTCGTTATTCCGCTTATGATATAGCCGCCGTCTGAGGTTTCCTGAACGCAGTTGCTCCTGGTAGCTAGTTCCTCCGCCCCCATTCTATAGACACGTGTCCAGAGGGAGTCGCCGTCTACATCGGTCTTCAACAGCCCCACATTGCTACCAATATCTCCTGTGATAATGTAGCCACCATCTGAGGTCAGTTGCAGACTGGCACCTTTCTGTAAGCCCTCTCCGCCGTACTCGCGCACCCATACCACGCGTCCCGTACAGTTAATCTTGGAAACTAATAACTCATAACCATATTCTTCAGTGAAGGAGGACCCTGTGATTATATAACCGCCATCCGGTGCCTCTCGTACGCAGGCGCCGAAAACTCCCCATGCTGTGGTCCACAAGGTGTCGCCATGCTCATCGGTCTTTAAGAGCCATAGTTCCTCTGGGGAAGTGGCCCCTAGGATAATATATCCTCCGTCTGAGGTTTGCTGAACACAAAAACTTACAGGCCAAATGTTAGCGTAGGTACGCGTCCATAAGGTATCCCCTGCGGAATCTGTCTTGATGAGATAAATACGAGTGGCTCCCTCGTAAGAACTTTCGTGGTGACCTGTGACGATGTAACCTCCATCTGAGGTCTGGCGAACACAATAAGCCTCATCTTTGTAATCTTCTGAGAACAAGCTAAAGGTTTTATCCCATAGTTTATTTCCTTCTATATCAGTCTTTATTAAATAGACATCA
>JAYELY010000107.1:0-3739 GCA_034717795.1 Caldifarciminota bacterium | reverse complement strand
AGATGGAATTCAGGTACAACCACAGAGGGTTGACTTTTGCCGAGCAGGTGGATAAACTAATAGAAATCTTGATGAGGAAGTCGAAATCATGCCAAGAAGTTCGTTGCTAAAGTGTACAAGACCCTAACTAATAAGTGAAGGGTAGTCGGGAGAATCCCTTTGTCAAGTCCTTTAAGGGCTCAGGTGAGCCACAGACACCTTGCGCAGGATAGAGAATTCCAGGACCTGCAAGGGATAAACTTGATTGTAACCACAGGTTATTGACAACCGGCTAATCCTCGTTACTCTCTGATATGATATTCATCTATGAGGATTCATGGGAGCTATTCGAGCCTCTTTCGGCGCTTCGGCCTGTGACCGAGATACGCTGCGGGGCAAAGACCTTTCGCGAAAAGCTCGCAAAGCTCTCAGGCGAAGAGGTGCGTGTCATCGTGCGCGAGGAGATACTCGACCTTCTTTGCGAAACCCATCCCGAACTTGCCCGGGATGCCAACAACGTGCCTGAGGGCCGTCACCTTTTCTTAGCCGCGGGCGCTGTATTTGCCGAGCCCCTTTCAGCCGTCAACTCGGACGAACTGCTGGTGGATAAAGCCGATCGTATCCTGGGGTTCGGCACCGATGCGCTTTCAGGCTACCAGAGCGCCGAGAGTATCCGGGATTTTCTTGAAGAACCGGATCTGACCAAACGCCGGATCGCGGGCAGGCGAGCACTCTACCCCTGGGAGATATTCACTTCCCTTGCCCTTGAGGTGACGCGCGATTTCGAGGAAGAGCTTTCCGATGGTGAACTCGATCCCCATGTGACGGTCTACGGCTCAGCGCTCAGGTTGGAAAAGGGTGCTAAGGTCGAAGCAGGTGTTGTCATAGACTGCCGCAAAGGGCCGGTTACCATCGCCCGCAACGCGCTCCTAAAAGGCCCGACCCTTATCGAAGGTCCTTGCTACGTCGGCCCTGACACAATCGTTGACAGCGCCCGACTCAGAGCTGGCACCGTCCTTGGCCCGTGCTGCCGCGTCGGAGGCGAGGTCGAGGCCTCAATCTTCCACGCCTACGTGAACAAGCACCACGAAGGGTTCATCGGACATTCCTACCTGGGCGAGTGGGTGAACATCGGGGCCATGAGCGCCAACTCCGACCTCAAGAACAACTACTCCGAGGTCAAGGTCAACCTTGCAGGCGAAATCCTTTCCACCGGGCTTGTGAAGTTCGGGTGTCTGATCGGGGATCACACCAAGACCGCGATAGGGACGCTCATCCCTACCGGCTCAATCATCGGTATCTTTGCCAACGTCTTAGGCGGCGGGCTTTGCTCCAAAAACATACCCCCCTTCTCCTGGGGCGAGGCCAACGTTTACGAGCTAAAAAAGCTGCTTTCAACCGCCGAGGTCGTCATGCAGCGCCGGGGGATCCAGATGGGTGAAGTTCTTAAGGGACGCATCATCGCCCTTTATAAAACCCATGTCGGTTAAATCGCTCGGCGTTGACGTAGGGGGCACCAACGCTCAACTGGGGCTGGTTGATGAGCAAGGTAGGATCGTAGCCAGTGCCTGCATCCCTACACTCATGGAAGAGGGTTCGGAGAGTCTTGTGGGGCGTATCTTTGCAGAAGCGCTGCGAATCAGCAATCATCGAGATATATCCCAGATAGGTGTAGGTATTGCCGGGTTGATTGATCACCGCAAAGGGATAGTGCGGTCTTCCCCGAATCTGGTGGGTTGGAAGGACGTGCCTTTGAAGGATATGTTGCATGAACGCTTCGGGGTTCCGGTTGCGGTGGGCAACGACGCCAACGTGATTGCCTGGGGCGAGTACCGGTTCGGGGGATATGAGACCGGGCACCTTTTCTGTTTCACCCTGGGAACCGGGGTGGGCGGAGGCATCGTCTCCGACGGTCGCCTGATCCTGGGTGCCAACGATGCGGCTGGTGAGTTCGGGCACACCTCGCTTGAAAGCCATGGACTGGAATGCCCTTGCGGGCTTGCCGGGTGTCTTGAAGCCTACGTGGGTGCGAAGAGCCTCATTGCCATGGCTGAACGCCGGGCTCCTTTGACTTCGCGCTTGACGAGGTTGGCTTATACTGAGGAACTCACCCCTCAGGTTCTGGCCCAGGCGGCCAAAGAGGGGGATAAGGTTGCTCAGAGAATCTTTGCCGAAGCTGGAGAACGTATCGGACGTGCGCTTGGCAACGTTGTCCAGCTCGTTGATCCCGAGGTGATAGTTATCAACGGGGGAATAAGCAAGGCTGGAGACCTTATCATTGATCCGATCCGTAAATCCTTAAAACAATACACCATGCCGCTGCATGGCCGCAGGCTGAGAGTCGTACAATCACGCCTGGGCGAGCGTGCCGGAATCCTGGGGGCGGCGGCATTGGCAGAAGTCCTGGGTTAGACTTCTGCCATTTCAAATATACTCCACAAGTGTCGTCCTACAGTCAAATTGCAAAGATGTAGGGGCGACGCATGCGTCGCCCCTACTCACTTACGGGCAAAAGGAGCCTCTACTACGGCTTAATTGCCAAACCAACCGAAAAGAAGATGGCGTTCTCGCTTTCTTTCTGGTTTTCGGTATCCTTATCGTCAGCAGTCAAGTTTAATTGTACGGTCACTGAGGGTTTCAGCCACAGCATGGGGATGAGTTTTATGCCGACGTCGCCTTTTATCTGCAAACCTAAATCGGTTTCCATATCGTCATCGTCAAAATCACCCTCGAACCTGATGGTGCCCAAGTCGTAATCCCAGGATCCCGAAAGGTTGCTTATGATAGAGAATCCCAGACCGGCTCCTACATGAAAGCCGCCGGTGGGTTTCAACGTACCTTTGAGCAGGATGGGGATAACCAGGTTGTTGTAGTGCCAGTTGAGATCGGTGTCCTCGAACAGGAAATTCTCCCAGGTGTAGTTGGCTCGCTGGATAAGGAAGCCTGTTTCAACGCCTACGTATACCGGCAGACAGGACGGGGTGATGCCGATGCTCCCCAGGATGCCTGCGTGCAGGCCCGCGCCCGAGCCTATGTTGCCGTTCCCGTCGTCCCATGTTTGCGTGTTCAGTCCCACAACACCCGTTACCTCGATACCCAAAGCCACGCTTGCCAGAAGCGCGAGGATTAAGACGTACTTCTTCATGTTAGCTCCTATTCTTCTCTTAACTTTTCAAGAAACTCTTCCCACTTCTTTTCGGTTTTTGTAGCACCCAGTAGCTTTTCCCAAGTCTTGAGATGGGCTTTGGAGAATACATCTTTGGTTAGCCTTCCTATAAGATGTTTGAATTGTTCTTTGGTTAAATGTTCGATGCTCGATGTTTCTAGAGCTTGCTTTTTGTAGAACACTTCATCTCCAGGAAGTCGGTCTTTGGCACGGACAACAAGAACGTTGATGAGAGGAAGCTTTTTAGGAAGGCATATATGGTCTCTGATGAACCCTAGTGCGCCGCCTATGCTGCGGGCTGAGGTACTGCCGTTTTCCAACTCCGCGTTGATTAGACCAGACAATTCTTCATAGGTAATAGGTTCTTGCTGCTCTTTGGGAAATCTCAATATCTTGATGAGATTTCTCAAGGCAAAACGTGCTACTTCCCTGCTGCGGTTTGAACATCCATTCATCGTGCCTCCAAGTTTACCTAACCACAATATACGTATCCAGACTGCCTCTGTCAAGTTTGACACCTCTGCGCTGTCCCTTATACTCTCGACTATGAAGAAATTGTTAGCCGGATTACTTCTGCCGATGTTGATATTCGGC
>JAYELY010000106.1:0-3745 GCA_034717795.1 Caldifarciminota bacterium | reverse complement strand
CGATTCCAACCCGGGACCGAAGGTCTTTTTTGTCCAACCGCCTTGCATTTCTTCCGTCAACCAGGATCTTTCCCTTCTGGATCTCGTAGAACCGGCACAGGGTGTTGATGATGGAGGTCTTGCCGGCTCCGGTCGCACCCACGATCGCCACCATTTCACCGGGCTTTACCTTGAAGTTTATACCCTTTAACACCCAGTCGTCGTCGTTGTAGGCGAACCACACGTCGCGGAACTCGATTTCTCCTCGCGTCTTTCCTCCCTTAACTTCTCCTTTGTAATCCTCTTGCTTCTCGTCCAGCAACATGAAGATGCGTTCGCCGGAGGCCATGGCCTGCTGCAACAGCTGGAACTTCTCGGACAGGTCGCGGATAGGCTCGAAGAATTTCTCTGCGTATCGCAGGAAGGCGGCGAGAAAGCCGATGGTGAGGACGCCTGAGATTACCCAGCCCGCCCCGAACCACAGGATAACGGCTATGGTGGTCATCAGGAGGAGGTCGACCAGTGGGCGGAAGATGGAAAACAGGATCATCTGAGAGAACCGCGCCTCAAAGTAGCTTTCGTTTATGTCGTGGAATTCGGCGAGGCGTTTGCGCTCCTGGCGGAAGATCTGCACAATCTTGATTCCGGCAAAGTGCTCGGAGAGGAAGACGTTGATGCGGGCCAGGCGCACCCTGATCTTGCGGAACGCGTCGCGCAGCTTGCGTCGGAAGATGATGGTTATGGCGAGCAAAGGAGGAAGGACGGCGAAGGTAACCAGGGCAAGACGCCAGTTGTAGATGGGCAAATAGACCAGCAGCCCCAACAGGATAAAGCCGTCGTAGAAGAAACTGGTGACCACGTCGGTGAAGAACTGGGAGAGTACTCCCACATCGTTGGTAGCACGGGTTACCAGACGCCCTGCCGGATTGCGATCGAAGTACTGCACTGGAAGACGCTGGATATGGGAGAATATGTGCATACGTAACCGGTGCATGGAACGCTGTCCGGCAAAGGCGGTAAGAAGAACCTGGGCGAAGCTGGCAATAAAGCGGATAACCCCTAAGATTATGAAGAATATGGCGAAGCGCACCAGCCCCTGCCAGTTGGCGTTGCGCAGAATCAAAAGGGCTGCCTTCGGGAACTTCCTCGTCTTGTTTTCCTTCTCCGAAAGATCCTTGTAAGGCACCAGCAGTTTGTCTTTGCCCACAGTTGGATAGGCGGAAACAACCTCAGGATCGAGCTCTTTCTCGGCCAGGGATTTGTCAAAAAGGTAGTACTCACACCGCTCGGCGTTGCGCGTCCGGTCCCGTGGGAGTTTGGGAAGATATGCCTGAAGCACCACGTAAAGGGAGTCGTTGACCGGATAGAGGTTTTCTTTATGAGGCAGCGCTTCCTCTGCAGAAAGTACCAGTAACCGGTATACCGGGAATATATCCCGGTCGATAGCTCGTTGGGTGATTGTAGGAAGGAATATCTCGGCCAGGGCGATTATGAGCCCCATCACGACGGCCAGCGCGAGCATCCACCAGTCCCGTTTCAGGTACCTCATAAGCCGGCCCACTATGCGGGAGTCGTATATCTTGCCCAGTTTTTCTTCTTCGTGGGTGAACACTATTTGACCCCCTGCAGCTTTACGAACAGCGCATAGAGTCCGTCTTTTTTTACAAGCTCCTCGTGGGTGCCGCGTTCGGCGATCCGGCCTTCATCCATGACCAGTATCTCGTCGGCGAACGCCAGGCTGCGCGGTCGGGCGGAGATGATGATCACCGCGCGCTGGCGCATTATCTGTTTGAGCGAGGTAAGGATCTCGATCTCGGTGTCGGCGTCCACCGCTGAGAGCGAGTCGTCAAGAATAAGTATCCTGGGATCGGCAAGTATTGCCCGGGCGATAGTTAGCCTTTGCTTCTGCCCGCCGGATACGGTTACACCCCGCTCGCCAAGTATGGTATCGTAGCCTTGGGGGAACTTGAGTATCTCTTCGTGGATACCGGCGATCTTTGCCGCCTTCTCCACCTCTTCCTGAGAGTATTCCCGCTGTAAACCGAAGGCGATGTTCTCGGCAACCGTCTTTGAGAACAGGAAACTGTCCTGAGGCACCATGCCGATAGCCCCTCTGAGAACCTCGATGGGGATACGACGGATGTCATGGCCGTCCACGGTGATGGTTCCCTGAGGGGCTTCGTACAATCGCTGGATAAGGGAGATCAAGGTCGACTTACCCGAGCCCAGGGTGCCGATGATTCCCATTATCTTACCAGGATGAATCTCAAGGTTTATCTTGTTAAGCGCGGGATGTTCCACTCCTTCATAGGCGAACGTGAGGTTTTTGAATTCAAACCTGCCTTCTATCTCGGTGAGAAGCAAGGTGTCCTCGTCATCGGCAATCTCCGGCTCGGTTTCCAGCAGTTTGTTGATGCGTCCCATGGAGGCGGCACCGCTCTGGATCATGTTCATCAGCCACCCGATGGCAATAATCGGCCAGATAAGCATCGCCAGGTAAACCTGGAAGGCTACGAAGTTGCCCACCGACATGTCGGCGACGATGACGTATCTCCCTCCTATGAGGAGCACCAGAAAGAGAGCCACGTTGGCCAGGAGCATGATGAGGGGGAAGAACAGCCCCCACAGCTTTACAACATCTATAACCTTGCGAACATAGTTCTTACTGACCCCACTGAACACCTCGGTTTCACCTTCCTCCTGAACGTAGGCCTTCACCACCCGGATTCCGGCCAGATTCTCGGCAACCCGGGCGGTCATGGAAGAGAACGCTTCACGTTCCGCCTTCCACCGGGAGCGCACCAGCCCGCCGAACCGGACGACGATGACTCCGAGAACGGCAAGCGGGATCATGGTATAAAGGGTTAAGTAAACAGTTACCGGAGCATGCAAGGTCATCATGGCGATGATGTTGAATATCCCCATGAAGATGATGTCCACCGCGATGATAAATCCAAAGGTGCTGGCCCATTGTACCTGCTGAATGTCGTTGGTGGCGTGAGCCATGAGATCTCCCACCTGCTGTTTGTCGTGGAAGGCGAAGGAGAGCTTCTGAAGGTGATTTACAAGGTCCTTACGCAGGTCGGTGATTACCCGGATGCCGGTGCCCGACAGCCAGCGGCGCCAGAAGTGACGGCCCAGCGCAATAAGCGCGCCCAGTCCCAGGATGCCGCCTACCATGATCAGGATGAAGCTCAGTCCCTTGCCCTCGATAAGGATGCTGTCCAGTGAGGCGCCGATCAACCGGGGCATGATGATCTGGGCGATGTCTATAAGAATCAAAAATATGGTGCCGCCCACTATCTTCCAGAGGTGCGGTTTCACGTAAGGAAGCAACGTCTTGAAAGAACGCAGTCCCACACCGGCGGGTCTTTCGGAACGCATAAGCGCAAAGTTTACCTTCTTAAGTTTGATTTGTCAACGATTCCTGCTCCTTTTGGCGGCTCACAGCCGACGGCTGACAGCTCACGGCGGTCATTGCACTCCATATAAGCCGCTTAAACAATCTGCGTCCATCTGCGTAATCTGCGGATAAAGAAAAAGGCTTAGATAATCCGCGTCCATCTGCGTAATCTGCGGATAAAGAAAAAGGCTTAAACAATCTGCGTCCATTTGCGAAATCTGCGGATAAAGAAAAATGGCTTAGATAATCTGCGTTCATCTGCGTAATCTGCGGATAAAGAATTCGACCGGCTTGACATCCTTAGTCGCGGGTCTATCCTTAAGCCGAAAGGAGAGCCATGCTTGCACAGTTTACCATCTTCCC
>JAYELY010000105.1:0-3788 GCA_034717795.1 Caldifarciminota bacterium | reverse complement strand
TCCACATATCCATGAGGCTTTCGAAGTCAAGCTTTATGTCCGACTCCGGGACTTTCTCGGTCGCGGTACGAACAATCAGTCCCATCTTGCTCTGCTTGAGCTTTGAGGCCACGGAGCGCAGGCGAGAGCGTTCACTTCTGTCCCTTATGCGTCTTGAGACCCCGATGTGATTGATGGAAGGCGTAAGCACCAGGTAGCGCCCGGGCAGGAAGATGTAGGATGAAAGCCGCGCGCCCTTTTTCCCCAATGGCTCCTTGACCACCTGTACAAGTATCTCCTGGTTGGGCTTCAGGTCGAGCCTGCGTCCCTCCTTTAGCTTATCCGCCTCCTCTCCCTCTACCTCCGAGTCATACATCTGTGAGAGCGTCTTGTCCGGGATGTCGGAAAGAGGCAGGAAACCGTTCTTTGGAAGCCCTATGTTGACGAACGCTCCAGCCAGACCAGGGACCACGTTCTCCACCCTTCCTTTGTATATCCTGCCCACCAGGTTCTTCTGTTCCATCCGCTCGGAGTAAAACTCGATAAGTTTCCCGTTATCGAGCACCGCGGTGCGGGTCTCGAATCGCCCCACGTTGATAAGTATCTCCTTCTTCATTGGTAACTCTCCTCAAGTGGTGTCAAAAGACGAGCGCCTCTCTTTATGTATGCGTCGATTCTCTCGACAGACATGGCGCGCGCCTCGTTATCTGTTATGTTGTAAAGGCGAGCGAGCGTATTCCACAACTTGGCCCGCTGAGCGTTGTCAAGCAGGAGGCTCAAACGTCCGTTTGCGGCATTGACGTGATGTATATCGGCATTCTCGAGTGCGCGTTTGGTTAGCTCCTCTGCTTCTACCTCGGGCGAGTCGATGACCTCGTAGTGCAGTATCTCTGCAGCCTTGGTGACGGCAGGCGTTGCCGCAGGAATCAGACGGTATCCGGCGAGAGCCAATCCTTCGGGCATATGAGGTGCAAGGAGTTCGTCGAGGTTCCCTTGGGGCGGTGCGGCAAGGTTGACGTCGACGTACTCGCCCCTGCTGGTTACCCCTACGGGTTTGGGGAAGCTGAACCGGACGCGCGGATGAGGGGAGAAGCCTTTGGTGTACTCGACGGGCAATCCCGAGCGCCGCAGCAGACGGTAGATTACCCGCACCAGATTCAGATGACTTGCGTACCGTAAGGCCTCGCCGACCGTGAACTTTAATCTGTAACGGAGTTCAGTTTTATCACGGGTATGGACACGGGTGTTACGGGTGTTACGGGTGTTGAGGGTGTTACGGGTGTTACGGGTGTTGGGCCTCTTTCCAGCATCCGAGGGATCGGCTTCGCAGGTCTCAGACGGGGCGGATTCGCACCCAGCCCCGCAGGCATAACAAGGTCCGGTCAGGCAGTCGGGCTGGGTCTGAGCCGAACGCGCCTTATTGTACTCGGCCTTGAGGAACTCCTTGCGGATACCGGTATCAATAAACCCCCAGGGTAGTTCGTCTTCCAACTGTCTCGGACCGGCGTAGCGATACGGATCTACCCCGTGCTCGGTGAAGCTTTGCTCCCATCTTTGTGGTTTGAAATGCTCGCTCCATTCCTGGAAGTAACCTCCCCGCTGGAGGACTTCTTCCAGTACGTCTGCCAGTCGTTCGTCCCCGCGGGCGAGTACCGCCTCTATAAAACTCGCCTCCGGACGCGCCCACTTGACCTTTACGCGGCGCATCCGGGCCTCATCCCTTATGCGGGCGATCTTTTCGGCAAGCATCGGAAGCTCATCAAACCCGGCCCATTGGAACGGTGTATTGGGTTTGGGAACGAACGCTGAGGTATGTACGTTGACGGCCAGACCGTTTACAGATCGTGCAAGCTCGCGGATGAACTCGATGTTCATATCGATGTCCTCGGGTGTCTCGCCGGGCAGGCCTGCCATGAAGTAGAGTTTTACCCGGCGCCAACCGAGTCTGGCCGCGGTCTGGACAGTCTCGATGATGCTGGCATTGGAGACGTTTTTGTTGATTACCCGCTTCAACCTGGGTGAGGCGGTCTCAGGCGCGAAGGTAAGGCCTGTTTTCTTTATCTCTCGGAGTCTTCGACCTATTCGTTCGTTGAACGTCTCGCCCCGGAAGCTGGGAAGGGATATAGCCGTTTGGGTGCTTGCAAGCGTCGAGTTGAGCCTTGCGAGCAGCTCGTCAAGCCGGGGGTAGTCCGATACCGCGAACGAGAGAAGACAGACCTCCTCCCAGCCGGTTGCGGCAAGGCCTTTCTCTGCAAGGTAGAGTATGTCATCCATCGAGCGAAGCCTTGCGGGTCTGTTCGAGAAACCGGCCTGGCAGAACCGGCAGCCGCGCAGACATCCGCGGCCTATCTCAACAACCAGTCTGTCATGCTCTACATCGCATACCGGGACAATCTGTTCTGCTGGTGTATCCTCGATTCGGAGCTCGCTGACCGTGCGTCTTTTTATCTCCTTTGAGCGGCCGTGAATACTAGGCACCCATACGCCCTCGATCCCGGAAAGACCTGAGATTCGCTCCTTGCGATCCTTGGCTTCAAGCAGCACCGACGTTATCTCCCTTATCGCATCCTCTCCATCCCCTATGCAGAAGGCGTCGAAGAAGGGTTCAAGTGGCAGGGGGTTGACCGTGCAAGGGCCGCCCGCGACAACCAATGGATCGCTCTCCTTACGGTCTTTCGACCGCATCGGTATTCCTGCAAGCTCAAGGATTCCAAGCGCGTTCGTATAACCCAGCTCGCTCTGCAGGGTTATTCCAACCATGTCGAACCCTGAAAGCGGGGTGCGGGTCTCAAGACTGGCGAGGGGGATGGAGTGCTCCTTCATCCGCTCGAGCATGTCCACCCAGGGCATGAACGCGCGCTCGGCCCGTGCCCCAGGGATATGGTTGATGATGTGATACAGAACCTCGAGCCCGTAGCCGGACATCCCGATCTCGTAGGTATCAGGGAACACGAGGGCTATTTTTACCCTTGCGTCCTCGCGGTGCTTGACCGCATGGAGTTCGGAATCGGTGTACCTTATCGGTCGCTGGACCTGCGGCAACAGGTTCCCAAACGTCTCCTGCCAGCTTTCTTTCATTCTGGAATAATACCTTGCATCGGGCGGTAAGTCAACAATAACGCAGGGCACGGCATGTCGTGCCCCTACAGATTTTTGCTCGGGGTCCACGTAAAGAGACGAAGTATCTTTGTGGGGTGCTATATTTTGTGCTCGAACTGGAGCTTGTACAGTCCGTAGTAGGTGCCCTTGCGGGCCATGAGCGCCTCGTGGGTGCCTTCTTCCACGATGCGCCCGTGGTCGAGGACGATGATGCGGTCTGCGTCCCGCACCGTGGATAGCCGGTGCGCGATTATCAATGCGGTGCGGCCTTCGAGCAGTTTGTGGATAGCGTCCTGTATCAAGGCCTCGGTCTTTGTGTCTACAGACGATGTGGCCTCGTCTAAGACAAGGATAGCAGGGTCGAAAGCCAGGGCGCGGGCGAAGGCGATGAGCTGACGCTCTCCTGCCGAGAGATTGACCCCGCGTTCCTGCACAGGGGTCTTGTAGTGTCGGGGCAGCCTGGAGATGAACTTGTCGGCGTTGGCGATCTCGGCCGCGGCCTTGACCCGCTGGTGCGGCATCTCGGAGCGCAGCCTGATGTTGGTCTCGATGTTTCCCAGGAACAGGAACACGTCCTGCATCACGATTCCAACCCGGGACCGAAGGTCTTTTTTGTCCAACCGCCTTGCATTTCTTCCGTCAACCAGGATCTTTCCCTTCTGGATCTCGTAGAACCGGCACAGGGTGTTGATGATGGAGGTCTTGCCGGC
>JAYELY010000104.1:9636-19220 GCA_034717795.1 Caldifarciminota bacterium | reverse complement strand
TGAACATCATGCTGGTCTCGGTTGCCGAGCGCACGCGTGAGATCGGCATCCGCAAGGCGGTAGGCGCGCGGGATCGCGACATCATGATCCAGTTCCTTATGGAGGCGGTGGTGCTCTCCCTGCTGGGAGGGCTCATCGGCATAATAGTCGGCATAGGCATCGCCCTACTTGTTTCGGTCCTGGTCGAATTTCTCGACGCCGCCTCGCCCTGGTGGACGGTGGTTCTTGGCTTCGGCTTCTCCGCAGCGGTGGGGATATTCTTCGGCATCTACCCGGCGCAGAAGGCCTCCAAACTCAACCCCATAGACGCCATCCGCTACGAATAACCCGTAACACACCTGTCGTAATGCCCTACCCCTTATGTCATCGCGAGCAAGCCAGCGGCTTGCGTGGCGATCTCATATGTTGCATAATGCTGGGGTAAAGCAAAGCCTTGAATTTTCTCGACACCAGAAGATTTTCTTCTTTTCTTAACAGAAGGTGACCAAAGTAGGAAGAGGAACTTATTATCCCCAGGTTGGGTACTCATGTCTGTTCATAAAGCGCTTCGCAGGAGCGGGAGAGAGAAGTAAGTTATTCACCCTCACCTTAATCCTCCCCCGTCAAGGGGGAGGTAGTATTTAGTCGGAACGCTATTTACCCCTCACTTGATGGGAGGGGGAGGGTGTGGAGGACGGAGGCTCCAGTCCGTCTGATTGCTATAGTCTGTTCGATAATATAGGCGCGGGTTGGAGAACCCGCGCTCCACTCTTTGGTCGCTCGCAATGACAAGAGTGGTCTGGATTGTTGTGAATCAGAACGTCAGGCGGCTTTTCTTCTTCTTTACAGGCGGCTTCTTTTCTTCCTGTTTGGGCTGCGGCGCAGGGGTAGGCTCAGGCCTAGGTGCTGGTGTTACGGGTTTCTCTACCTTGGGCTGAGGAGCAGGCTTCGGCTCAGGGGTCTCCAAAGGAGCGCTGCCGGCTCTCAACCGCTGCTCGTTGAGTTCAATTATCTGACCTTCAAGCTCGTGGATGCGCCGCTCAAGCGCCGAGATCCTGGCACCTATGGCTGGCGAACGCTTAAGTTCCTCCCAGGACTTCTGCTCAAGCTGCCCTTCAGTCTCCTTAAGCTCGTCCAATTTGGACTTTATTCGGTCGCGGTCCTCTCGCAGCTCGGCTATCTCCCGCTCAAGGTAGGTTTTCTCCTTTATAGCCATCTCCATGGCCGAGTGCTCCTTGCGCAGGTACTCAAGCCGCTTGTTGATGTCCTGTTCCTCGCGCTCCAGGGTGCGCAGCCTTGCTTCGGTCATCGCCAGCTCACGCTTGCGCTTCTCAAGCTTCTCGGGGGAGATGTAGTCGGGATCGCCTGGCCCTATCATCCCCTCAGACGGCCTGGAATGACGGATTGCCTCATGCCGGATGATTCGCTCACGGTTATCCGAGGTTTTCCCTTGCTCTCCCCTCTTTGAATTCTCTATCTTTTCCCATACCTTTTCCTGCCCACCCCAGGGTCGCTTTTCTTCCTTCTTCCCCTCTTTGGCGGTCTCAACGCCACCTATCTTACCGAACTTGCGTTCAAGTTCGCGCAGCCGCTCAAGCTCCTCGTCCGAGGGCGGCGGTGTGGGTTTTTCTTCAGGCGGCCTGGGGGCCTGCTTTTCTTTTTCTTTCTTCTTCGCTTTGGGTGTAAATTTCGGCATACTAAAAGAATAGTGAGAATTGAGGCATAGTCAAGGTGTGGGCTTTCGTTAAAATAAGTTGGGATTACCGGAAACGTACATACAATCCACAGCATCGGAATAAATTGACATTTGGCGGGAAGAAATTATGATAAGTACAGAAAGGAGAAGCAGATGAACCACCTGAACTATCGTCAATATCTCAGACGTCATGGTATCCACCCCTTGCCCGTAGCGAGTGAGGGGTTGCACCCCGCATCCATCTTGTGCAGGCGAAATAGAAGTTATTTTGAAAGGGGACGAATCGATCAGCTCCTGGATGGGAAGGAATGGGATGCCTGTACCGAGAAGGCACATATCACAACAGGGACATTTGATCGCAGATTAAGTCTGGCAGGCAGATCGAGCGTAAGTTATTTCGGCCTCCTCATAAACGGGGGGCTTTCGCACGCCAGATCCGTTGCCTATGAGATTAAGGAGGTGACCGTTCGTGAGTTCTGCGATTCGAACCTTTTGATACACAGGACCGATGAGATCCGAAAATTTATCCGGTCCGCCAAGGGCGAACGATTTAAAAACTGCTTCCTGGCGGTCAGGTTGTGGTATGCAACTCGCTTCGAGGTGAATTTCGACGGCATGAGTGCCGGGGAGTTGGAGGTTGTCCTGCGTGACAAGTTGATCCAAGGCTCCCTGAAACCTCAGCTTACTTCGAAGGGGAAGATAATCGTTAGCTCCAGGCCGAGCGTACCTTTCGGCTTTACTTCGTTCGACAGACTGAAGGACATGTAAGGGAACCCTTGGTTCTCTTCAACCTCGAGAAAAGTTCCTTGCATCTGCGTGTGTTTTCTGTAAACTAGCCAATGTCCTTAAAATTGACCTTCTTCGGTGCGGTGAGGACGGTTACCGGCTCCAGGTTCGTACTGCGCACGCGCAAAGCCTCCGTACTTACCGAGTTCGGAATGTTCCAGGGCCATCGCAAAAAAGCGTTTGAGATCAACAGCCTGGTGCCACAAGAAGCGCTGGAAACCGACGCTGCTGTAATTTCCCACGCGCACATCGATCATTCGGGGAACATTCCAAGGCTCGTGGCTACAGGCTACGCAAGACCCATATACGCCACCCCTGCCACGGTTGATCTTACCAAGATACTTCTTCTTGATTCGGCTGAGATTCAGGAGCGTGATGTGGAGTACGTGAATAAGAAGCACGCAAAACGAGGAGAGCCTCTGGTAGAGCCGCTCTACACTGTCGAGGAGGCCCAGGCGGCTACCCAGCATTTCCGCAAACTGCCCTATCATGAACGCAAGGAGCTTGCCCGGAGGCTGAGCGTAACCCTGTATGACGCGGGGCACATCCTGGGGTCGGCCCAGGTGCTCTATGAGATCGACGGAAAGCGCATCCTGTTTACCGGCGACCTGGGCCAGCCTGATCTACCTGTGGTGCGCGATCCAGAGCGTGTCCCTGATCCTGACGTCATCATCTCGGAATCAACCTACGGAGGCAGGGTGCATTCTCCCCTTGAGGAGGGCAAGGAGCATCTGCAGAAGATCCTGCAAGAAGCATACGATAGGAGTGCCAAGATATTGGTTCCCGCCTTCTCGGTGGGACGCACGCAAGCTCTGGTCTTCGTCATGCACCGGCTTATGGACGAGGGGCGTCTGCCCCAGATGCCCATCTGGGTTGACTCGCCCATGTCGCTGGAGGCTACCCAGGTCTTCCGCAAGCATCCTGAGTGTTTTGATGCCGAGACACGCAAGTATCTCGAGCAGGATAAAGACCCCTTCGGCTTCTTCCGCCTGCGCTACGTGAAGACGGTTGAGGAATCCAAGGCGCTTAACGCCGTCAAGGGTCCGTGCATGATAATCGCCGCCTCCGGAATGTGCGAAGGCGGACGTGTTGTCCACCATCTAAAGAACATCGTCCCTGACGAGAAGAACCTGGTTTTGATCACCGGATTTCAGGCTCAAGGAACCCTTGGTCGGCGCATAGTTGAAGGGGCAGAGGTGGTACGGCTTTATGGAGAGGAGTATCCTTTAAACTGCCAGGTCCAGGTGCTCAACGAGTACTCCGCACATGCGGATAAAAACGATCTTCTGGAGTTCTTCCGCGGCTATAACCCAAAGAAGGTAAGAGAGGTATTCCTTATGCACGGCGATGAGGATCAATCTAAAGCGCTTGCCGAGGCTGTTTCAGAGTTGGGCTATGAGAACATCCAGATTCCGGAGGTAGAACAAACCTTTGATCTACGCTGAGGAGAAGCAAAAGGACCCTCTGCTTGAGGAGTTTTTAAACTACCTGGTTGCAGAACGGGGGCTTTCTGCGAACTCGGTAGAGGCTTACGGGCGCGACCTCGATCAGTTCATCTGTTTTCTAAGCGAGAGAGGCAAAGAGATATTGGATGTAACCTCCAGACTACTGCGTGGTTATCTTGCGAGACTTGCCGAGGCGGGCCTTGCCCCCCGCTCGGCGGCACGAAAACTCTCCGCCATCCGTATGTTTCTGCGCTACCTCAACGATACGGGCAGGCTTTCCGGTGATCCTGGCGAGAATATCTCCGGCCCGAAGCTGCCTCTCAAGCTGCCCGAGGTGCTTTCCGTGGAGGAAGTCAAGGCGGTTCTGGAAGCGGCCCGCTCATCTATGGATAAGGTGAAATCCCCGCGTTCTGATACAGAGATAAGACGTGCTATTGCTTTAGCCCTACGAGATCATGCTATGCTTGAAGTGCTGTACGGAGCTGGCCTAAGGATATCGGAGTTGATCAACTTGAAGATGGGTGATCTATATCTGGAAGAGGAATTTTTGAGAATTATCGGTAAAGGGGATAAGGAGCGAATAGTTCCTCTGGGAGAACCGGCGATAAACGCGGTGAGACGATACACGGACGCTGGACGACCGGAGCTTCTCAAAATCCATAGTCAGGCAAAGAACGTCTTGTTCCTGAACGTGCGCGGGGGGGCGCTTTCCCGCATGGGCGCGTGGAGGACCATTCATTCCTACGTCCAGGCCGCCGGTATCAAGGGCCGCGTGACCCCTCACACCTTCCGGCACTCCTTTGCCACCCATCTTCTGGAAGGCGGAGCCGACCTGCGTGCGGTCCAGGAGATGCTGGGACATGCGAGCATCACCACAACCGAGATATACACCCACGTGGACCGTTCCTATCTGCGCGAGGTCTACAAAACCTTCCACCCGCGCGCATGAGTGGGAAGTTGACACACGAGGAGTTCGAGCGGATCGTGAGGGAGACGATCAACGGTTTGCCCGAGGAGTTTCGCAAGGCGCTCGACGAGCGCAACATCGTTATCGCGGTCAAGGATATCCCTGACGCGGCCGACCCGCCTGCGTTCATGGGAGGCGGTGTTCTGGGTTTCTACCACGGGGTTCCGCTTCGTCGCCGCGGTGCAACGGGTTACGGTCTTTGGCCGGATCGGATCGTTATCTACAAATCTCTGATTGAACGCTACGCCAGTGCACCTTCCGAGATCAAGGCGCTCCTGCGCCGCGTTGTTCTTCACGAGATAGGCCACTTCTTCGGGCTCTCCGATGCCGAGCTGCGCCGCCTCGGTTACTAAAGATCCTCCTTTTGTCCCTCGGACAAAAGATCGGAAAGACAACAATGAAGTCAGCCTTCATCTGGTTCTGTTCTTTTGCGATCTTTTCTGCGTAGCAGAAAAGGAGCATTAAAAAGGGGTCCCCGCGACGGTGTGTAGCAACGTCGTGGGGTATATAGTGCCGGGGGCGGGACTTGAACCCGCACGGAGTTACCCATACGCCCCTCAAACGTACGTGTCTGCCAATTTCACCACCCCGGCAACGATCATAAATATAACTGATTAAAGCCGGAAGTCAAGCCCCGAGGTCTTGACAAGCTTCACTCCAGGGGTATTCTTCTGTATTAGAATGAATCCAAGCACGTTAGGAGGTGCACAATGAAGAAAGCCTCTGTGGCTGTGATTGTACTGGTGTTGGTTGTGGGTATGGGAGTGTTCGTAGGCTGCAAGCCGGAAGACACCGAACCCCCTGAGATAAGCATTGTCGTTCAGTCAACCGATAACTACAGATCGGAGATAGACGGTGATGTCATCAAGGGAGTGGCGAAGGTAATCGCAACAGCCACTGACGACGTTGGTGTTGATACGGTCAAGTTCTTTGTAAACGATGAATACGTGGGATCATACTTAACCGTACCAACCGGTGGAAGTGAAAACGAGTACGTCTACGAGTGGCAAACCCAGGAACTTAAAGACAGCGTAGTATACACCATCAGCGCGAAAGCATACGATGCGGCTGGAAACGAAGGGGTCTCCAACTCCCTTTCCTACCTCATCAGGATCCCAAACGATCCGCCCAACAAGGCCAATTTGATGACTCCAGAGAACGATAAAACACTTCAACTGGCTTCCCAGATTCTGAAGTGGCAGGGTAGTGACCCTGACAAGTACCCGAAACAAGAACTGACCTTTGAGGTTTGGTTTGGCGAGGGGAGTCCCGGCAAGATGGAGTTGGTAAGTATGGCCACCAAGGGCACCTATCCCGACACCGGCAGTTGGGGAACCCTCGAGTGGAAACGGAAACCCGATACCACTTATCTTCGTCCCGAACAGGATTACTACTGGATGATTTTGAGTCGAGATCCCTATGGCCAGGAAACTGAAAGTGACATCTATCACTTTGTTCGCGGCACGAACAGGGTCCCGTCAGCCTATTCGCCAACTCCCCCTGACACTTTCGTTCCTATAGATCCTCCAGCCAGCGGTTTTGTAAAGCTGCTCTGGCGCCCCAATGATTTGGACGGCGACCCGCTTACCTACGATCTCTACTTCGCGCCCGATCCGGAAAAGGATACAGTCTTCGTCTCGGATCTGGGAGCCACGGTGGCAAAGAATTTGGAGACTGCGGAGTATTCGGTAGAGGTATCGGCGGGTGTTACCTACTACTGGCGACCGGTTCCCACGGATTTATGGGGAGCAACTCAAGATACGACGGGGTTAAAGGCCTGGCGCTTTGTCGTCAGCGAAGAGTAGTTTTCTTCCAGTGGAAAGTAGCTTCACTGGTAGTCAAAGGGAGTCCCCACTCTCCATATAGAGAATTCAAAACAAGTAAGGAGCGGCCTGAGGGCCGCTCCTTCACCTTTTGAGTTAGAAATAGAACCTGAAGCCCACGCCACCGCCGAACTCGAAGCCCAGGCCAGGATATAGGAGCAGAAGCGGATCGATCTCGACAAAGAAGCTTATCGGTTCGTAGATATACTCAAGGCCCAGCGGGATTCTTCCGGAGAAGTACATCTTGTCAATCGGTCGTTCGTCTGATGGAGATACGGCTTCAAATAATCCGCCTACTCCTATGTAGGCGGCAAGAAATCCAGACGATACGTCTATAGGATGGTTGTACAGGTATCCTGCCTGCAGGGCGAACCAATCATCCTCGAAGTTCCAACCGAGTGCAACGTCAATGGCATCCTTCCTCGAGAGCCAGAACTTGCCTGAGAGTCCTGTAGGTTTTCCCAAAACAACCCCTGCCCCTATGCTCCCGTGATCTGTGTGTGCGGCTGATGCTGTCCCTGAAAACGTAATTGCGCACAGCAAAGCCAGTAAAAACACATGCTTCATCTTGCCTCCGTCTTATATACCTGAAGGATAATCCAACCTGGGGATTTGTCAATCGTTTTACTGCATCTTGGCTTGCACTTCATTATTGAACTCAAGAGATACAGGCGGGCGAGTAAGAAAGAGGAGGGGCTGATGTGGAACAGACAAGAGTGTCTACATGGTCCCACGCAATGACACCCTCCCCCTACCCCCTACCCTATGAGTGCACCAGGCACTCAAGGGGCACACTGTCCCGTCAAGGGAGGGGTGTTTATGCTGAGTAGGGATTGGTCGTGCTCCTGTCGGGTATCAGACCGGGCCGAAATGGTTTCAGATAAATGCGGGCCGACCTGACACAAAGCGGACGTCGAAGACGTCAACGTCGGCCCCTACGAACTTCAGCAGGACAGGGTGTAGCAGCTAAAAAACCAGGCAAGAACCTGAGGCCGAGATGAGGTTGGACATTCAACCAATTTGCTGTGTTGACATCGTCCTTCGGTCATGTGGATTCTTATATGAGGCAACAGGCACTCTTGACAAGTTCTTAATGGGGAGTATGCTGTCATGATGAAAAGACAGGGCATGGGGCTTGCGGGTAAGCTGGTTATAATCTTTAGCGCACTCTACGGTCTGCTGTTAGCGGGAGTTCTGGTGATGTCGGCTAACTTCTTTATCAAGGCCAAGGAACGTGACGCTAAATACAGGGTGGTTGATGTTATCAATACCCTCCGTATTGCCCGTAACCAGATGCCTGATGCGGAATTTGGTGCATATCTTTCCGAGATCTTCTCCAGGCGTTTTCGTGCCGCGGGCTACGATCTTGATCTTGTTGAAATTACAATAGCTTCAGCTGATACGGTTTTAAGCGAGAAGCGCCAGACGCCGGAAGACGGCCGCAGACAGCGCTACCATGCGGAGATACGAAACGCACAAACGGAGGAGGCGGCTTATACCATAGATCTCGTCTACTCGTTGGCCAATCTTGAGCGCGGGATATGGGATTTTGTCTGGCGGATTGTTGTTGTAGGGGCAGCTGCGTTCGTGGTAGGGATAGTGCTGATTCTTCTCTTCGCACGCAGAAGCACAAAACCCCTGCGTACACTTGCCTCGGCGATGCAGGAGGTGGGTAAAGGGAATCTGGCTGCCCGCGTCACCGTTAAATCAAGAGACGAGGTGGGTGTTCTGGGGGAGGCGTTCAACTGGATGATGTGCGGGCTGGAAGAAGGCGAATTCGTTAAGCGCATCTTCAAACGCTACGTCACCCGCCAGGTGGCGGAGAAGATACTCTCCGAAAAGGAATTCGTTAATCTTAAGGGTGATCGGCGTGAGGTCTCGATTCTCTTTGCAGACATCCGGGGCTTCACTAAGTTCTCCCAGCACATGTCGCCGGAGGAGATCATCGCCCTGCTTAACCACTACTTCGCTCCCATAATTGACGTGATAATCGAGAATGAAGGGGTGCTGGACAAGTTTATAGGAGACGGGTTTCTCGCTTTCTGGAATGCGCCTATGTCGCAGAAGGACTACGCTTTGCGGACATGCCAGGCGGCCCTTGGGATACAGAGCGTGATCGCCAGATTGAATTCCCAGCGTGAGAACGAAGGCAAGGTCCAGATACAGATGGGGATGGGGATACATACGGGCACGGCCATTGCCGGCAACATAGGTTCTTCCCGCAGGATGGAGTATACAATCATAGGAGAAAGCGTTAACTTCGCCGAGCGGTTGCAGAAGGCGGCTATGCAGGGTGAGATACTTGTATCCGCCCGTACTCGGGAGCTTGTGGGCGAGCGTTTGATGTTTGCCCAGCGGCGTCTAAAGATAGAAGATTACGGGGATGCCGAGATAGAGGTATTTGAACTACTTCAACCCAAGGAGGTTAAAACATGAGGAAGTTATTGGTGCTTCTTGCCTTATGTGTGCTTGGGGGAGCGATTTTTTGCCGGAAAGCGAAGGAAGAGAAGATAGTGGTCATAATCCAGGATGAGACCTCGAAAGACACCACCGCGCAGCACGCGGTAGATACTATAGTAGACACGGTGGTTGTGGTGGATACTGTGAGCGTTCCGGATACCCTATTAAAGCGCGAGGGCGGCGTTCGCACCATGAGTCTTACAGGGGCTGTGGTGCTCCTGGAACACGATCTTTCCCGTGGGGATGCCAAACGCTTACTGCGTCACATAGAGGCGTTGGGCAACGCGGTTGCAGCTGAACTCGAGGAGATCGAGGCGGCCAGTGGCGACGAAGAGGGGGATAAGGAAGCAGAAAAGGTCGCTGCTGAACGCAAACGGACGCTCAATGTTTTCATGATGAAGCTCTGGAGCCTGAAGCGTGCGGTGAAG
>JAYELY010000104.1:0-9536 GCA_034717795.1 Caldifarciminota bacterium | reverse complement strand
CGAGGAGATCGAGGCGGCCAGTGGCGACGAAGAGGGGGATAAGGAAGCAGAAAAGGTCGCTGCTGAACGCAAACGGACGCTCAATGTTTTCATGATGAAGCTCTGGAGCCTGAAGCGTGCGGTGAAGAATTTTGAAAAAAAGGGTATCCCTCGTGAAGAGATAGAGAATATTAAACCGACAATAGATGAGCTTGGCTCCCTGGCTCGTCGGATCGAGGGGAAGAGAAACTAGATTCCTGCGCCAACCCTGAGCGTATCCAAAATCGCTTTGAGGAGAGCCCAGTCTGGCTCAAGGGATATCCACTACATTCCTTGAATAATAGCCACACCTAACCCTCCAAGGGTCTCTCCGCAGCCTTTAAGTCCTTGAGCCTCCGAACCTACTTCTCCTCGGGCGCCTTGGCTTTCAACTGGGCAAGGATCGCTTCTGTATCCCACACCTTGAGCGTGCGGTCATCTCCACCTGTATAAAGCCTGGTGCCGTCAGCTGAGATTGCACAGGCACGGATGGCTCCATCGTGCGCCTTGAATCGTCCGACTTCAACGATTCCCAGTCTGAATACCCCGCCGCTTTCAAGACCTTTCTCTTTGGTTGTATCTACCGGCTCGGTGCGTTTTAAGAAGACAACCTGTCCTTCCTGGTCCACGGCCGCCATCCTGGAACCGTCGGGCAGGAAGACAAGATCGAGCACGTTTCCAAGATCGCTCTGGTACCAACCTATGGAGCGGAGCTCTTCCCCTACCCATCTCCATACCTTTACGAGTTTATCGGTGCCTCCGGTGGCGAAGTATTCCCCGTCGGGTGAAAAGGCTATCACCGTCAGGTAGCCGTAGCTCTGTTTGGATTTGAAGGATACGGTGTCCTCCACATCCGCGATATAGAACAGGCTGTCGCGTCCCGTGGTGTAAAGCTCGGACGTTCCGGGTCTGAACTTCAGATCGGTGACCACCCCGGTGTGTCCACTGAATTTGCCGAACCGTTCGCGTTTAGCCACGTCCCAGACTTCTACCTCGCTGCCTGTGAATCCCGCGGCCATGAAGCGTCCGTCGGAAGAAAAGTCTACGCTGGTGACCGCACCGTTGAAAAGCACTATCGAGTCGACGAGTTGGTCCCTACGCAAGTCGTTGACTGTCAACACCTCGTCTGCGCTGGCCACCGCGAGGAGAATGCCGTCGGGTGAGAAAGCGAGGTCGTTGATGATGTGGCGGTGCCGGCGAATCTTCTTTACGGGTTCGCGCTCAACAGGATCCCATATCATAACAAGGCTGTCTGAGAATCCTATGGCCAGATTCGTGCTTGAAGGATCAGAGGCTATTATAAATATGCGGCCTGGGAAGGTATCGGCAGCCAAAGGATCACCTTCATAGATTATATGCACCTGTTTCTTGCCGCAGCCTGCAAGGGCCAAGACAAATGTGAGGCAAACTGCTAACCTCTTCATACAAACCTCCAACTTAACGTTTGACTTTCACCAATAATACTCCTGAAAGACCAAAAAACAAGACATTCGGGAGCCAGGCGGCAAGCCATGGCGGCAAAGCGCCTGCGTACCCGAAGGCTCGCGACGCCTGGATCGCACCCCAGTAAAGGAAACTCAATAAAAGCCCCAGACCGATCCCCAGGGCTATGTTGCCCTTTCTTAAGAGGGTAGCTGCAGCCAGCGAGATTACCGTTACGATTACAACAACCAGGGGGGATGAGAAGCGGAAGTGCTGCTCGACAAGCTCCACCGCCACGTTTGACCCCGCAGCTCTCATTCGTTGTATGTAGTCTCCGAGTTCACCAACCCCCATCTCGTCGGTTCCCTTGGTGCGAACCCCAAGCTCTTCAGGGATCTCCGTAATCTCAGGCAGCGAACGGCTTGGGTAACTTTTGAACCCTGTTTCCTCCTTACTGAAATCGTGAATCTCAACCCGCTCTCCATTCCAGCCTTCTTTTGATGAGTATCTTGCGCTTTTTACGCGAATACTACGTTGGATCTTTCTTTCAGGGTCAAGTTCCCATATCACCACATCCAAGGCAAGGCTGTCTGAGATACGAAGCTGGCGGATGTAGTAAACACGGCCACTCTCCGAAAGATATAAAACCCGATTCTTTATCTCTTGACGTTTCGGTTTGCGTTTTTCTATGGCTTCAGTCTTGTATTCCACAAAACGGGTCTTTACGCGGGGAGCGAGGAACTCGCCTCCAAGGAACGCCAGAGCGGCTACGAAGAGAGATACGGCAAGGAACACCGCAAACAAGCGATAAAGATTTACCCCACAGGCGAGAAGCGGTACAAGCTCGTTCGATCGAATAAGACGTCCGATCACCATGAACACACCCAATGCAAAACCCACCGGCAGGAGCAGTTCAACCGTCGCAGGAAGATCGTAGACGTAGTAAAGAAATATCTCCACTGCCGCGGCCTTGTAGCGCAGAAAGTAACCCATTCGTTCAATAAGGTTGATCAGATCATAGATAACCACAACGGTCACCAATCCCAGCAGGGCAAAAAAGATGAACTCACGTGCGAGGAAACGATCGATGCGGCTCATCGGCGCAGTCTCCTCAGGAAAAGGGAGTTCTCGAAAAACACCTCTCCAAAGATCTCCACTGTGAACGGGAGAAAGATGAGGTTTGGCAGCCACATTGCGATCCATGCGGTCAGCTTGCCTGACTTGGCAAGGTTCTCTCCGCCAATGAGAAGGATGTAGTAGAATGCAAAGAAGATAAGGCTCAATACAATCGCAAGCCCGATTCCACCTCGACGAAGCTTGCCTCCAAGGGCAGCTCCGAAACACAGGAAGATAATCCCAGCAATCGCAAAGGCAATAGATTTGTGCATCTCGGCCCGCAGCCGGTTGATCCTTCGCCCCAGGCTCTCGATGCGACGACCGAGCTCCTCACGTTTAATCTTGTTGCTCCCCACTTCTGTAAGTTCTGCTTCGTATTCCCATATCTTCTCTCTGTTTTTCTCTATATCCGCCGCAAGCATTTGGAGGGTCATCTCCCTTTCCGAACGCCTGCTGCGTTCCCGCCTTATAAGTTCGGTGTTCATCTCAAGGTTGATTACCTGCGTATCCGACTGGATGCGCCGGTAGTTATCCCCCACCTGTTCGTGGATCTCGCTTCCGTAGAGAGTCATTATCATGTAGCGTTCGTCTGCGGTGACCTCAAGTTTGCCCTCGGGTGCCGTGATCATCGTGGGAACCGTGCTCTTCTTCACATAGACCATCACGTCGTAGATCCTGGACCGGCGCTCGTCCTTTCGGGCGATGTATATGGTGTAGCCTGGGAAGTCTTCGTTAAATAACCCCTCCTCAATACGCGCCGTAGGCTTCTTGCTCGAGACGTCCGCGAGCATGTTCCTTACACGGTGGTTGGCCTCAGGCAGCACGTAGAGATTGAAGTAGACCATGACTCCTGCAAGCAATGCGGTAAACCCAAGCATGGGTACAAAAACCGAAAAGAGCCTCACCCCTGCCGAGCGCAAGGCAAGTATCTCGTTGTCCTGAGCCAGCCTGCCGAAGGTCATCATCGCACCTGCAAGCGATGCGAGTGGAACCGACATGGCCATGACAAATGGCAAGGTGTAGAGGAGTATCTCTAAAACGTGCTGTAGTGCCAGGCCTTTGCGGACGATGAGATCTACAAGCAGAAAGAGCCTGTCCATAAGGAATACGCCGGTAAGCACCGCCCATGCAAGAACGAGAGGGACGAGGTACTGCCGCAGAACGTAACGCGGGAATCTCCACATACTGGATAATACCTCGCTTGCTGGCTTCTGTCAATGAGCTGAACATCCGTGTTGACATAATCTGGAAAAGTTCTTAGAATTAACCTATGGAGACACCTGAACGCAAAAGGGTTCTTGTCCTTGCAGCTCCATTCAAGAAGTATTTCCTTATAGGTATCCCTGGTTGGTTGCAGGAAGGTAACCCTCCTGAAGGACTTCCCGATATCATCTACACCCTCCGCGGGTTTCACGACAACGGGTACGAGGTTCACATAACCCTTCCTGTTTTCGGCCATATGTACCCGGTGGGGGAGATTATCCGAGAAGGAATCATCCACGTCCATCATTACCGTCTCCCTGGTATATTCCTTCCTCTGGTACGCCTCCTGATCCGTAAAGGCAATTTTCTTCTCAATTACGTATTTGCCATCCTGACCATGGTGTTTGCCTTCGGGTTCCATCGCCGGCTGATCAAACGTCTCAAGCCGGACTTCCTTTACCAGATGGGACCCAATCTGGTGCTGGGTGAGTACCTGCGCAGAATCACTGGTACCCCCTTGGTATACCGTTTGTTCGGCACCACTGTGACTTCCAGACTGCGGCCTTCCAGCACCCCCCTTTCCTGTGGCCATACCATACGTCACGGGATTGAGGTGTTCATGTACCACCGGCTTGCCAGCTTATACGTTCAGACCAATGATGGCAGCGGAGGCGGGAAAACCATGGACCGTTTTGGGGTGCCGCGGGAGCGGCAGCTCTTTGTGGTGAACGGAGTAAATCTCCACAACCAGGAGAAGGCAGTCATCAATATGAGAGAAAAATTACCCAAGGATTCTTTCCTTGCGGTAACCACCGCCCATTTGGTCTGGTGGAAGGGTATCGATAGGACTTTACGTGCACTACCAAAAGCGATCGAACTGAATCCCAAGCTTTACTATGCCATTATCGGTGATGGAACTTGTCGCAAAGAGCTGGAAAAGTTGACTCACTCTCTGGGCATAGAAGATCACGTGCGGTTTTACGGTGTTGTCCCCAACGCTACCATGATCGACACCCTTCGTCAGGCGGATGTATTTATCTCTACCATTTATCGCCCTCAGAATCTACCGAACACTATGCTCGAAGCAATTACAGCGGGATGCAATGTGATTTCCCTGGCAGACGGTTCCCTGGACGGTTTTCTGGAAGATGGTAGGAACGCTATCCTGCTCGATCCGAATCAGGTAGAAGAAGAATTGCCGGAGGCACTGGAGCGACTGGCCAAGGATAAGTCACTTAACACACGTTTGAGCGCCGGTATCCGGGAAAAGGGAAAAGAAATCTGGAGCTGGCCCGATCGCATCGCTAAAGAAATAGAGATGATCGAACGGGCAATCAAGAGAAAGTGCAGATGAGGCTCCTTTCTGTGGTGGGGGCGAGGCCGCAATTTGTGAAAGCGGCAATGCTTTCGAGAGCTCTTGCCGAAGTACCCAAAATCACCCATCTTCATCTTCATACCGGTCAGCACTACAGCCCGGAGATGGCAGAGATATTCTTTGACGAGCTTGATTATCATCCAGATTTCGATTTAAAGGTAGGTTCGGGAACTCACGCCTATCAGACAGGAAAAGCACTCATCGAAATCGAAAAGGTTCTGCAGGATGAGAGACCCGATCTTGTCATCGTTTACGGAGACACCAATGCGACCCTGGCAGGAGCGCTTGCTGCTGCCAAGCTGCACATCCCGGTAGTTCACGTCGAAGCCGGGCTGCGCAGCCGCAATCGTCGCATGCCAGAGGAGATCAACCGCATGCTCACCGATGCCTGTTCCGATCTTTTGTTCTGTCCCACCCCGACCGCCCTCGCCAATCTTAAAAGCGAAGGACGGATCGAGGGGGTGATTCACACCGGGGACATTCTTTTGGATACCCTTCATCACTTCCTGCCCATAGCCCGCAAACGTTCGGATATTCTTAAGAGACTAGAAATAGGAGATGGTTCTTTTTGGCTTTTAACCATGCATCGTCCTTATAACGTTGATGAGGTGGAGAAGTTGAAAAAGGTTCTCGTAACTCTTTCCGGAACTGATCATCCCCGAATAATCTTCCCATGCCATCCACGTACGCAGAAGACGATCAAGGAAATAGCCGAACACGAACTTAATCATATCGATATCATTCCTCCGGTATCCTATCTCGACATGCTTGTGCTGGAGGAACATACACAGATTATCCTCACCGATTCCGGAGGAGTCCAGCGTGAGGCGTATTTCCTTGCGCGTCCCTGTTTTACCCTTCGGGAAGAGACGGAGTGGCCGGAAACCCTTAAAGGGGGATGGAACCGGCTTGTGGGGACGGACCCTGATGCTGTCATCGAAGGAATCAAACAGGCAAAGGCCCCTGATAGCCTGCGGGATCTCGGAGCGTTCGGAGACGGCAAGGCGGCGCAGCGTATGCATGAGGGGATACTTCGATTCCTGCCCGACCGGATTTCATGAAACTCAAAGACCTGAAGATACTTTCAAAAGATACCATTATATACGGCATTGGGAACTCCAGCAGACAGGCGATTCAGATTCTACTTATGCCGCTTTATGCCTACTACCTTCCCGCTGATCGGTTCGGGGTGCGCGCCCTTACTGTTGCTGTCTTTGGGGTGTTGCAAATCATAAGCGTGTGGGCGTTGGATCAGGCCGTACTGGCCGACTACTACAAAACAACCAATGCTGAAGAACGCCGCCGAGTGGTTTCGAGTGGTTTCAGCGTGGTGGCTGTGCTGTCATTTCTGTGGGGAGCTATTTGCTTCCTTGCAGCTAGCTTTCTGCCTGAGGTGTTAAAATTTCTCGGCAGTGATCCTGCAGTAGGACTTTTGGGGCTTGATCTTGCCGAAGCGTCTCACATTCTAAGGCTCTTTGCGGTGTACGTGGCCTTCTCACCTCCTACCGCCATCTTCCTTGCATATCTGCGTAGCGAAAGGCGCTCTGTATCCTATTCCATCTATGCCATTTCTATTGCCATAGCTCGCGTAACGTTTATGGTACTGGCCCTTGTGGTATTCAAGCGCGGTCTGAAGGGACTTTATGAAGCCGATGCATTGCTTGCGGTTTGCGCCTTCCCCGTTCTTGCAGGATTTGTTTACACCTACACGAGAGGCATAAGGATCTCCTGGCGTAGCCTACGAAGCATGTTGGGGTTTGCGCTTCCGATAGTTCCAACCGCAGCCTTTGGGTGGCTGCGAAACCTTGGAGATCGCTTTTTTATCAATTTATATTTAACCACACGGGAGGTGGGAATTTTCAGTTTCGCTCTCAACTTTCCCAATGTGCTTAACTTCCTTTTAATAATGCCGCTGGGATTAGCGTGGGCTCCTTACATCTTCTCTATAAAAGAAAGGCCGGATCTCCCTCGACTCTTCTCTCGCGTATTCACCTACTTTGCCTTTATTGCGGGAGGGGCATGTGTCCTCCTGGGCGGTACGGCCTACGAGATACTAAGGATTGTCTCCCCGCGCCACGACTACTGGGAGGGCGCCCCTTTAGCACCCCTGCTTCTATTTGGCATCTCTATTTACGGTCTTAGCAACGTTCTGGGCACCTCGATTGCCGTCAAGCGAAAAACCGTATACTTCACGATAACGACCTTTGTGTCCGCTGCTGTATCGGTCGGCGTCAACGTGCTTCTTCTTCCGCTGATCGGCCTATGGGCTTCCGCTTTCGCTCTGTTCACCTCCTATCTCACAATGTTCATAGCCACTCATCTGTTAGTCAAGCGACTGATAACCATTCATTTTGAGATAAGAAGGATTGTTCTTATTGGAGCATTGGCCATTCCTATTACACTTCTTCTTTCGCTGTGGCATCCCTTCTCGCCCTTGTTGGGATTGATCGTAAAGCTTGGATTGGGTGGCGTAAGCTACGTAGGACTGCTCCTTTGCTTGGGATTCCTGCTTCCCGAAGAAAAGAGGGTTCTTCGATCTCTCTTAAAAAGGTCGTCCAAATGATGAGGGGACAACGTATTTGTCCGGAAGAAGTAGTGGTACGCCTACAGCAGGTTAATGTTTTACAAGGATGGTTCGATGCGCGTTAAGGGATACAAAGTCTTGTGCTTGCCAAGTTGGTATCCTACTCGAGATAATCCTGTGAGCGGAATATTCGTAAAAAAACACGCTGAAGCTGTGGCGAGATTTTGCGATGTCGCAGTGTTGTACGTTAAGACGCACTCAGAGCGAAAGCGGCCAAGATACCATCTTCAAAGCGAAGTAGAGGACGATATTATTACAATGAGGGTACGTTGCAGAACCAGCTCATTCCCCATCCTTAAGCGGTTTGTGAACCTGATACGTTACTTTAGAGGCGTGCGCATCGGCCTCAAAGCGTTGCGAAAGGACTGGGGAAACCCCCAGCTTGTCCACGTGCAGGTGGCATGGCCGGCAGGGTTGGCGGCATTACTTCTGAATCTTATCAGTAGAATCCCCTATATCATTACAGAGCACTGGACGGGATACATTGAGTACAGCGATCTTTTTAGTAAGAGTTCTGTGATTTTGAAAAGTCTTACTAGAGTTATTTTCAAGAAAGCGGCGGGATGTACAGCTGTCTCCCAATACCTCCTTAATTCTCTTAAACAAAATGATTTTTTACGACATCAAGGCTTTAATGTACCAAATGTTGTGTGCTTGCCTGGAGAATCCTTCAACTTCCGGAAAAAACCTAGAAGAATCAGAATACTTACTATTTCATTATTAAATGATAAACAAAAAAATGTAAGCGGGTTAATAGAGGCATTTGGTGAGGTAGTCAAGAAGTATCCTGACGCTCGATTAGATATTATAGGAGACGGAGCGGACAGAGAACCCGTTACTGATCTTGCAGCAAATCTGGGATTATTGGATAAAAATGTATTCTTTCAGGGGTATGTTCCTAATTGTGAATTGTATAAGTGGTTTGCCAGAGCCAATTTCTTCGTGTTGAACAGTAACTACGAGACATTTTCGGTGGCAACGGCGGAAGCCATTGCCCATGGAGTGCCTGTAGTTGTCACTAAGTGTGGAGCCCCTGAGGAGTTTGTAAATAAAACTGTTGGTATCCTTGTCGAAAGAAATGACAAACAGAGCCTTGTGGAGGGAATTGAATACATGATTAAGAATTGGCGTAAATATGATCCGACCAAGCTCTATGCTTATGCTAAAGCTAGATTTAGTACCGAAATTGTGGGCCGGCAATTCTACGAGATATACAAGAACATCCTCGCGCGAGTTGGAACCGATGTATAATCCTCATTGTAACGTAGGGAAGGAATAATGAATGGCTCTAAAAGAGAACCTCATATCCTTATCCTGGTAGAGCAGAAACATTTTCCACCCAGCCACAAGGCGGCATCCTCACGTATTCACTCTCTGGCAAGATATTGGAGCAAACTCGCTTATGTGACAGTAGTTACACATAAGCCTGGGAACTCTGACGAGGGTTACTCTCGAATAGCATTTCCTCTTACTGGACCCCGCATGGACTTCCTAAAACTTCCCTATAGATTCCCAAAGTTGTTGCGTCTAGTGCGAAACTTGAAGGTGGACGTTATTTTTGCAAGTTTTCCACCAGCATGGCAGATATTGGAAGGCTATCTCTTATCCCGTCGTCTTAAGTGCCCCCTAGTCGTTGACATACGAGACTTACCAGTAGCTATGTTTTCGTTTAGCGAGGATTCTTTACCGCGTCGTATTTTCAATACCTGCATGCAATCTATTGCTCATTACGTTTCAAGGAAGGGATCACGAATTACTACCGTAACTGATTGGTTGCGGCAGGAGTTAATCAAGGCTCTCGATTACCCACCGTCAAGG
>JAYELY010000103.1:0-3836 GCA_034717795.1 Caldifarciminota bacterium | reverse complement strand
CCTTCCCGGTAAAAAGGGTCTTGACTCGACGTCCGCTTGCATCCAGGAGAACGAGTTCTGCATCACATGCCGCGGGAACCGAAAGCGCTGCCAGGGCTTTGTCCCTAACAAGGGTGGGGAGGCTGAGCGAGAAGGGCGCTGAGGAGGGGGAATCTTCCTCAACGCTTATAGGCTGGGTATAGGTACACATCGAACCGTCACCTGATCCGGCACGACAGATGAAATTGAAGGCGGAGCCGTCGTAGGCAAGGCTCGCCTCTATCACCAGATCGTTGCCTTCGACGGTATAGCTTCCTCCTGCCGCGATCTTCTCTACTACGGCTCTCCCGTCAACCACGGTGATCTCTTCGTTATCTACCTCGAGGAAAACGTGTATATTTTCCATCTTCTCGTCGGAACCGTTGGTGACGGTGACGTGAACATCGGCCTGTTCTCCGGGGCTCAATACCCCGTCGCCCGAGGCGTCAAACACCCTTATGTCCGAAAGGAGCAGCTCCCTCTGACCGGTAACCTTAACCTTGGCAGCCTGCAAAATCTCCTTGGGCATCGCGCCCACGTTCTGACACCAGAACACCAGCTCGCAGCTATCGGCATCTGCGATGTGATCGGTGCCACCGGAGAGGGGGATGGTGTCATCAACGTCGAACTCCCTCTCTAGAAGCAGGGTTTCGTTGGCCTCGATGGTTATCTCGGTGCCGTAGCGGTCGGGAAGCATTCCGATCACCACCTGGTGATGGACCGGGTCGCCGTTGGTGCCGGTATAGCGGACGTTGCTTTCGGTCAGAGCCCCGAACAGGATGAAGGTACGCTTATTATTTGTTTCGTTGGTAATTTCTATCAACAGAGAGCCTTCTCCCTGTACCTGCTGGAACTCGAACGGGGTGAAATCGCGGTAGAGGTTCAGGTCAAACGGGGACTCTTTATTAGACCTGGTGTCTATGCTTGATCCCCAACTGCCCTGCGAGGAGCCTACCACGGTACCGTCTACCACCAGACAGGGGACAGAGTTGATGCTGTAGAAGGACCGCCGGTTGTTGTTCATTCCCGAATTGTAGTGGTAGAATGGATCGTTGCCCGGGCTTGGCCAGCTCATGTGGAAACGAACCACAGCCAGGTAATCCTCCCTCGCCTTCAAGAGTGAGGTGAGTGTTGCGTTGCCGCTAACGCAAGGCGGGCAGGTTGTGCTGGTAAACAGTTCGGCCAGCACCATTCGCTCCGCCGCTGCCATTACGACCACCAAACCCAAGAGAATCACTAGGACTTTTTTAGCCACATCTAACCTCCGGTCTTTAGAGTTAACTCATAGAACCCATAGATTGTATCCAAGATTTCGGTTTGTCAAGCCCTAAAATCCTCCTTTTCGCTTGCAGGTGCAAGCGAAAAGATCGGAGTAATCAGTGGGGGCTTAGCGACTCTCAAGTTGACGTTATCCACGTTTGGATTGCGATCTTTCGCTAGCGCGTAAGCGCCTCAGCGAAAAGGAGCACCTATTCGGGGTGTATTGACCTTGACATCGGCCATCTATTCACTAATCTTAGATGCTAAGACACGAAGGAGGTCCGCCATGAGCATGAGGCTTACAGGACGCCGCGTCGAGATTTCCCCTCAACTCAAAGATTATATAAACCGCAAGATGGCGAAGCTTGACCGCTACTCGGCGCACATCGTTGATTCGGAACTCATCCTTTACTATGAGAACAACTCGGCCTGGGCCGAGGGGATCCTCCACCTCAAGAACGACAAGATAACAACCAGGGCCAGGGCCGACACCCTAAAGAAGGCGGTGCATGACCTCACTGATAAGCTCGTGAGGCAGATGGAGCGCTTCGAGGGTAAACATCGCGCCAAGATCAAGCCGCGGCGCTCTCCCCCAAAAAGCAAGGAAACAGCCAAGGCATGAGTAAACCCAAAAAGCTTTCGGTTGCCGAGCTGTTCGAGGAGCGACAGAAGGAACTCAAGCTGGAGGTGATTGCGGGCAAGCAGGGGATGGAGAAGAGCTTCATCTCTTCCTTTGACATTCACCGCCCCGGTCTTGCACTGGCAGGTTTTGTAGGCGGATTCCCCAGAGACCGGCTGCAGGTCCTTGGCGTAACAGAGATGGCTTTCCTTGCTACCTTTGATCCGGCGGCCAGAAGTTCGGCGATTCAAAGGGTCCTCGAGCTGAGGCCGCCTTGCTTTGTTGTCACCGCTGACGCTGACGCGCCGAAAGAGCTTTCAGATGAACTTGACGCTGCCGGCATCCCCCTGTTTGTTTCACGTCTGCCAAGTACAGACTTCATTCATCTCGTCACCGACTACCTCGAGCTGAGGCTGGCGCCTGAGACCCACGTGCATGGAACACTGGTTGACGTCTACGGGATAGGTCTCCTGCTTGTCGGCGCCTCGGGTATAGGCAAGAGCGAGACCGCGCTTGACCTTGTTGAGCGGGGGCACCGCCTGGTGGCCGACGATCTTATACGTATCCGGCGCCGCCGCACGATCCTTATGGGCGAGGGCGCGGAGCAGCGTCCCGCTTTCCAGCATCACATGGAAATACGCGGTCTCGGGATCATCAACCTCTACTCCATCTTCGGGATTCGCTCGATCCGCCTGCAGAAACGAATCGAGGTCGTCGTCGAGCTCAAGCGCTGGGAAAAGGGGATGGACGTCGACCGGTTGGGACTCGAACGCAAATCACGCAATATTCTGGCTGTAAGCATACCGCTCATCACGATCCCGGTGCTCCCGGGCCGCAACCTGGCGATGATCTGCGAGGTGATAGCCATGAATCACCTCGTGCAGCTGAGAGGCTATCATCCCATGCAGCTCTTCGACCGAGAGCTCAAGAAGCTTCTCTTGCAGAAGGCCAAAGTGGCAAAGGAGATAGAGGAGGACGTTGAGTAGCCGGATTCACACCGCGATCGTGGGACACGGAGCCTTTCCACAGGGACTTCTTTCCGCGGTCGAGCAGATCGCAGGCAAGCAGGAGGGCGTGGTGACCGTCTCCAATCAAGGTCTGGGGACGACAGAACTTGCCAAAAAGCTTGAGGAGGTCTTGACAGAAGCGGATAATGCAGTATATGTTTTCATTGATCTTGCAGGAGGCAGCTGCTTTAACGCCTGTCGCGCTTTGATGCGCAAGCACCCTGAGTGGGTTTTTATTGCGGGTGTAGGCCTGCCGATGCTGGTGACCTATTTAAACTATCGCGCGCGGCTTGACGGGGAGGCCCTGATCGCTAAAACCCTGGAGGCCGGCAGACGCGGCATGGAGCGGTTCTCACATGAACTGTTGACGAGAGAGGAGACGGAGTAATGGAAGTACCCACTGTTCGCGGTCCACTTAAGATTGAAACCCTTCCGAGGATGTTTAAGAGATCGGCCCAGGCCCATCCAGACAAGGTGGCCCTTCTTATGGAAAGGGAAGGGACAAGACAGGAGTTCACGTACAGGGAGCTCGAGCAGCGCGTAGAGTATCTGGCTCGTTCGCTTCGCAAAATGGGCTACAGAGCCGGTGATAAGATCGGTCTTATTGGAGAGAACTGTCCTGACTGGGAGGCCGCTTACCTTGGCATCCAGTGGGCAGGATGCATCGTGGTGCCTCTGGACAGGATGCTCAAGGTTGCAGAGGTTCGTCACATCCTGCGTAACTCCGACTCCATAGGAGTTATCGCCACCGCCGACTACACGGATACGGTGGAGGAAGCCCTTTCAGAGATAGACCGCAGATTCAAGCGGGCAGCCATAGGGAAAACACCTAAAGGCTGGCTCTCTTTCGAGTCGTTGATTACCGAGGGCTCAGAACTGGAACCGATCGAACCGCCGGATGACGTAGAGGACCTTGCCGCCATCCTCTACAC
>JAYELY010000102.1:0-3840 GCA_034717795.1 Caldifarciminota bacterium | reverse complement strand
CAATCAGGAGGATCGCTGCACTTGGCAGGTGTGGAATATGAGCTAGAGGACGGCACGGCGGCAAACATCCGGGTCGGCGGCGCAAGCCTCGACGAATCAAGGACTTACAAGATCGCCACCAACAACTCCCTTGCCGCAGGCGGGGACGGGTATGCGATGCTCAAGGACGGCAAAGACGTATATGACACAGGTACGCTGGTTAGCGACGTTCTCGTGCGGTACGTGAAAAAGATGGGGGTAATAAAATAGGTCCGAAAAGTGGGTCAAAAGATGGTCAGAAGATGGACAAAAGTTGGACAGGCTACCGGCCATAAGCTGGTCAGAAGTTGGTCAAAAGCTGGTCAGAAATGGGACAATTTCGGGGTATTTGGGAAGGGTTTTTGATGGTTTTTGGAGAAAGGAGGTAGGTTATGTTCTAATTATTCTTCTAATCGCCTAATCGAAAGTACCTCTATGACATTTTTCCGACGGATACCTTTCACCTCAGCTTTTTGCGGGCGTTTTTTATTGGGATCAAGTGCTTCTTTTACTTTCCGTGCAAGACCAGTTTCGAAATGGAACTTTACTCCTGGATATTCTTTAAGCCAAAAGTTATTATTATTATAATTTACCTTAAACAACCAACCGCTGCGGACAACCTTTTCTTCCTTCTCCCCAACCAACTCGCTCAATTTCTCAAGGATTGAATCTCCTTTTTCCCTGAGCTCCGCAATAAGATGGGGTCTCAAACCACTTTTGGGTTTCGGAACCAACCTACCACTAAGTTCTACCTCTTTCACAGGCGATTGTCTTGAGGGAATGAGATTTAGTGCGTTCTCTAAAAATATTTTCCTCTCTCTTGAGTCAGGAAAGTTCTGTTCCATTTCAGCATCAGGATTATCTGCAGCTAAACTAATCGCTGCCAATGAAAGTTTAGTAAGTGTTTCTTCAGGCAGATTCATTTGTTCAAAAAATTCAAGTTGTGATTCCGGTAATTTGAAACCGACCCCAAAGCTGCGGTTGGCCACGGCTACGAATTTCAAATCTGGGATATCTTGTGTGTAACCCATTTCATAGAGTGCAGACTTGAATGCATTAACCGTTTTCTCAATCCAGTCGGAAATGATTTTTGCGGGTGCATCACCAAAATGTATCCCTTCGCCTATCAACCTTAACCAAAATGGGGCTTTTTCAGTCTGAGCTAAAGAAACGCCGGTGTATTCGTCTATTTCTCTTCTTAGTTTCTCAATGTCCTTTAAGTAAGGAAAGGCCAATGATTCATATAATGCAGGGTTGCTTTCTGAGAGTTCTTGCTTTAATTCAAATAAGGCCCCCTCTAAATCATCCAGAGTCAACTTAGCTTGTTTGTATTCGATTTCGTTACTAATCATAGTTTTACCCTTAAGTAGCCTTTTTTTCTTTGCGGATCGTTCCTTAACCTTTGAAAGGTATTGGTTAAGTTCTTAAAAGCAATAGAACTCTTGTGGCCGTGGTAAAAGTCAATTATACTTCTGTAGCCATACCAAAAAGGCTTGTTCGCCTTTGTCATATCCGGTAAAATCGGTGCTCTTGAAAAAGCTTCTTCACGGCTTATAGTGTCCTTAAGAACTAGAAAGACATCAATATCATTCGGTCTTTCTTTAGTTGTTGTGAAAGAACCATTGACAATTAGCTCTACACCAATATCTAACGACTTGACTTCTTTCACAAAATTACCCAGCTTCTCACACAATTTGGCTCTATATTCAACCTCAGGTATTTCCCCAAAAAATTCAATGATCTCCTCCAAGGTACAAGAATATTCGCCTGGGGGCAGCAACCCATCACTTGTAAGTTTAGGTATCGGCATGACGAATAAAGAGGTGTTGACATCTTGCCTGCTCCGCGGTTTTAGTTTCTGTTCCTACACTATTATGGCAACGGAAAAGGCATTTGTCAAGCTTAATAGATTTCGCCCACTCGTTAGGCACTCAATAGTATATGCTTATCTCAATCTTTTGTCAAGCCCCTCCACCTCGAACATAACAAGCTCCATCTTTTCCTGGGGGAATCCTGGTGATACCAGAATCATAAGGATCCCCAGGACCATCCAGTTCAACGTGGATGAAGAAGGAAACGTAGGCCCCAACATGATTATTCGAAATAGCACTGGCTATCCCAGCTGGGATAACGAAGTAAAGAAAGCACTTGCCCGCTGGAAGTTCAAGCCGGCTCAGGTATCCAGAAGGATTGCAACCATTACTTTTCACTTTTATTTGAAATGAATCTACCTCAACTTAACCCTCCAGGCGCGTGGCGCTGAGGAATCGTCGAAGCGAAACTGCTGGTGGATGATCAATACCTCGCCGTCCTTTGACCACTGTGATACCCAGCAAGGGTGGTTCTCAAGCCCGGACCGGATTTGGACAAGGGCCACACCTCGCATATCTTCCAGGTCGTAAACGACGGGATTAGGCCAGGTTGATACGAAGAGGTAGTCCGAGGTGGGGGAAAAGGTGGCCGAAAGCGCCTTGCCGGTCAGAGAAACGAGCTTGGGATTGGCGGTGGACATGATGAACAACCTGTAGGTAACAACGCCCTCGCCCTCCTCGCCCCCCTCGCCTGCCTCCATTGGCTGGCCGAACAGTATCCATTTAGAGTCAGGGGAGATTACGAGGAGAAAATCCAGACCCTCGATAACGCGCTGGCCTGTTTCGGCATGTTCCAACCACTTCTCAGTGGCGCTTCTTGCTTTAGCATCCTCAAGCTTCACCACGTCGAAGCCCACAAGCTCCAACCTGTCCTGCGAGAACGTTGGCGATGCCAGAATCATAAGGATTCCGAGGATCATAACTCGGCGATCTATAGCCATAGCGACTCCTTCGGTTTAATAAACCGGGCGGTATAATTCCAAAAGTTTCCAAGAACTTTGGCATCAACGAATCCCGCTCCGGTGACCTGCTTAACGAGGGTGGAGCGGAGCGGATAATCCGGGTCCGGAAAGAACTCGGTTACCGCCAGGATGCCTCCAGGTTTCAGGACCCTGTGTGCCTCCAGCAAAGCCCTGTACCGGTCGGGTATCTCCTGCAGAACCGTTATCATGTAGACCAGATCAAGAAAGGCATCGGCAAACGGCAGCTCGTAAGCACTCGCCTGGATGAGTTTGACGTTAGTGATATCTTGATTCTCAGGTCTGGATAACTTATTTTCGAGCTGAGCCAACATCCTGGGCTGAATGAACGCCGGCGCCGGGAAATGCCAGAGTTTACGGATGATACGTGCCAGGACCAACCACAGGAACAAAAACCCGAAGATGACGGAAAGAACGATGACGATAATCAAAAGTGGGATAGACATCCCCAAGCCTATGCCTTTGAAACCACTAGTCAAGGTCGCCCCTCTCCCGGAGGGACAGCGTACCCCGTGGGTTGACAAGCTGACCGCGATGCGTATACTTCTTTGTTAACGATTGCTAAGGAGGATAGAGAAATGATCAAGGATTGGACTAAAAACCGGTGCGGCCCGATGACTAAGATCGGGTTTAGCGTGGAGGCATTCACGGGATGTCCATAGTCTAATCCTACGTTTCTTGTAGAATTTGACCCCGGGCATCCTGTCCGGGGTTCTTCTTTTGCACGTAACCCCGGGCAAATCCCGGGGTTTTTTCGATCGGTTCTTAACACACCAAAAAGGAGGTGAAATGCAACCGATCATCAGCTGCCATGATGTACATAAGTCGTTCAACGGCGGCAGCCTATTTAAAAAGCGCAAGCCGGTTCGTGCGCTTGCTGACATCAACTTCGATGTTCGCTCTGGTGAGTGCTTCGGGCTTATCGGGCCGAACGGGTCGGGCAAGTCCACGCTTATCCGCATCCTCTCGAC
>JAYELY010000101.1:0-3865 GCA_034717795.1 Caldifarciminota bacterium | reverse complement strand
CGAAGTAGACCCCGGAGGGCAACTTAGGTGCTTCCCAGATGCCCTTGCCCTGGATGGTTTCTTTTAGTATTCTCCGTCCGTCGGCGGAGTAGAGGGTAAGCTTTGCCTCGCCCGTAACACTCCCGGACACGTCGTAGAAGAGCCGGTTGAGGGATGCTGAAAGGCGGATGGGGGATTGGGTAAAGATAGGTCTTTCAACCACCCCTATACCCATGTCCCAGTCGGTGATCATTGCAAAGGCCTCGAAGATGGTGTCGGTGTTGAGGCGGGAGTACACCCACACGAGGCGGTCATCCGAGCAGGCCACCGCAGGAGGTTGAGTGCGAGGATAGTTGTTGATAATGCTATTGATGGTATCCGCTCCCAACGGCGGGGTGTACTCAAACAGGTTAGTCCAGCGTATCGGTTCGTTATCTTGTATGTATCCCAGTATCCCTCCATCATGCTCCCAGGTACGCAGTTTTGTATCAGGATAGTCATAGTGGGTTCTTATGTGCGTGTAGGCAAAGCTGTCGTTAGGGGAAACGGCCGTAGAATACCAGCCTTCTGGACCGCCATGGGCACACCAAAGGGTATCTTCCCATATCAGCCAGCGTATGGGATGCCGCGTCAGACCCCGATCGCTGAACACCCTACCCACAATAATCGGATAAGCACTCGGATCTTTCCAGAACATCACGAAGCGGTCGTTATCCAGCCAGTAAGACTCAACCCGGTGGCCACCAGAGCTATCTTCATTCACCAGATGCCCCCTCGGCTCCCAGCCAAGGATTGGTTCATCCTCGGCATCGAACACCTGAAACCTGGGGTAAGATGTTGCATTCGGAGGAAGGCGAAACTCATGCCAGGTTACCACCAGGTCGCCTGCATCGTTCAGCACCACACCAGGATAGTTGCAACTGACACGATCAGGGGGATCATCGTGAACCATGAAGGGATCACCCTGCGGACCGCCCTCGAAAGAATAACGTCTGGCAAAAATCCTCCCTACATCCCAGGCTATAGCAAACTCGCCCTGGTCGTTAAGACTCACCGCAACCGATCTGTTCTTCCAACTGACATATCCCTGATGGTCTGTCTGAGGGGAACCCAGGGGGTTGCCGCTCGTGTCAAAAAGCTGTAAACGTAAAAGGTCCTCACCAAAAACTTCTGTCCAGAGCAGGACGGTGTTGCCTGCCGAATCCATGTCAAGATGGGAGCCGCCGATCTGGTTGGTGTCCGCCGCTTTGGTTATCTTATAGGCGTCGGTTAAGGGGCTGCCGTTCTGGTCAAAGAAACGTATATACAGTTCAAGCTCGCACCGCCAGCGATCAAGCTGAAGGCTATCCAACCATGCTACGGCAAAGTGGCCGTCAGAGGCCGTAGCTGTGCGAAGGCATCCCTGATGATGACCTTGCTCGGCATCGGCGATGCGAAAGGGTTCTACAAGAACACCACCCCACAGGGTTAAAG
This sequence comes from Caldifarciminota bacterium, assembly GCA_034717795.1. Taxonomy (GTDB): domain Bacteria; phylum Hydrothermota; class Tepidihabitantia; order B3-TA06; family B3-TA06; genus B3-TA06. The sequence continues at coordinate 2,413 of JAYELY010000101.1, read as the reverse complement.
CCAAAAGGCTTATACTGATCATCTCGACCTCCTTTTTGTTATTAAAGGCGGATTCACCCCTCTGTCAAGGTTTAGTGGATGATCACCAGCTTGGCTCTGGCGCTGGCTGATTCAGACTTCACCCTGGCGAAGTAGACCCCGGAGGGGAACGAAGGCGCTTGCCAGATTCCTTCTCCTTTGATAGTTTCCTCAAGCACCTTCCGTCCGTCCACAGAGTAGAGGGTAAGCTTGGCTTCGCCCGTAACACTCCCGGACACGTCGTAGAAAAGCCGGTTGAGGGATGCTGAGAGCTGGATGGGGGATTGGGTAAAGACAGGTCTTTCAACCACCCCTACGCCCATGTCCCAGTCGGTGATGAGGGCGTAGGCCTCAAAGATGGTGTCGGTGTTAAGTCAAGAGTACACCCAAACGATACGGTCGTCGCAGCAGGCCACCGCAGGAGGCTGAACGTGGGTCCAATTGTTAAAACGGCTGTTCACGGTATCCGCTCCCCAGGGCGGGGTGTACTCAAACAGGTTGGTCCTGCGTATCGGCTCGTTGTTTTGTATGTATCCCAGTATTCCCGCCCCATGCTCCCAGTAACGCTTCTTCGACGGCTCAGATGTATCAGGATAGTCAGAGTGGCTCCTCGTGTGCGTGTAGGCAAAGCTGTCGTTAGGCGAAACGGCGGTGGAATACCAGCCTTCTGGACCGCCATGAGAAAGCCACAAGGAATCTCCCCACATCACCGTCCGTAGTGGATGGCGCGTCAGACCCCTGTCGCTGAACACCCGACCTACAGGGTGTTTACGGATACCAGCCCTGCTGGTCCTATCTATCCAGAACACCACGAAACGATCGTCATCAAGCCAAAAGGGTTCAGCCCGGGTGGCGAGGTAGAACTCCTCCCCGTCATCCAGGCGATGCCCCCTTGGTTCCCAGGGCAGGATCGCTTCATCCTCGGCATCAAACACCTGAAACCGGGGATAGGACGGTGGCCCAAAATCATACCAGGTCACCACCAGGTCGCCCTTATCGTTCAGGGCCGTCTGAGGGTAGCAGAAATTGATGTCGCCGGTATCGTGGGCCAGGAAAAGGGAATCCTGGGGAACGCCTTCCAGATCGAAGCGCTGAACCCAAATCCCATTGCCCCACGCGCGCATCGCAAACGCAAAGATGCCGTTATTCGCAAGGCTTAAGCCAAGACGGCTATACCAACCTGCCCCTCCTGAGCACAGAATCCGGGCAGAATCCATGGGGCTGCCGTCAGGAGCAAAGACCTGAAAACGGGTATGCATATTCTCCAAGTAAGGTCCACCTTCCGACCAAACCAGGACGGTCTTGCCCAAAGTATCCATATCCAGGCAGGGTCCGTAGATGTAGTTGGTATCCACAAGCTTGATGATTTTATAAGCCTCACTTGAAGGATTTCCATCCGAGTTAAAGAAGCGCACGAAAAGCTCCAATTCAGAGTTATGGTGATTATTAATAGGTAGACTGTCTCGCCACATAATGGCAAAGCGGCCGTCTGGGGCCATTGCGGCCTGAAGGTAGACCTGATGGTGGCCAGGCTCTGTCTCGGCGATCCTGAAGGGTCCCACAAGCGTCCCATTATATAGCGTTAACGCGAAAAGGCTCAATTGAAAAAACATTACAACCTCCTTTTGTTCATTATAAGCCGCTTCTCCGGCAATGTCAAGGCCAAGAAAGAGGAGGGGGCAAGCCCCTCCTCTTAAGGTTAAGGTTTACTCCATCAGCTCGCCTGCACTGCCGCCTTCTCCATCAAGGCCCAGAGGAGTACTGTTGCTTACACGCCACTTTGCTGAATAGGTGGCGTCTTCCTCAGGATAGTCAGTATAGTCGAAGTACATGTCGTCAATAGGAGTTCCTGTATCCCAGGTGCCTTCGAGGGTGAAGTCCATATCGGGTAGGCCGGTGATCGTGAGGACCGCTGTACCTGTCCAGTTGCCGCGGCCTTCCTTTTGGCCTTCTTGACCTGTGGGTTTCCAGCCGGTTGACGTAATCACCCTAAGCACAATTGTGCCGCCATTCTCGAGGCAGGTGAAACCGAGAACAGGTATAGCGTGGATGGCAAACGTATCGATGTCTCCAGAGGTGTAGTCCTCAACTATGCCTTCACCATACGCATAGTTATAGGTGTAGCCGCCGTAGGTGAGGTGTCCTGAGTTGAACCACCCTTCCCACCTTTCGTAGTAGGCGGAAGCGCTTGTTGCGGCTGCGAGCATTACCGCTATCGCGGCGATGACGAGGAGTGTTTTGGACATAATCAAACTAAACAGTATCACTAAGTATTCTGAAACCGGCGGCGGTATGAATGGCTGGTTTTGCTTGACATCAGGGAATGCATCGTTAGGATAACGGTCAAAGAGATCAAGGAGGCACCTGATGCGCGAGTTGCAGAAGTATCTTGAGG